>NZ_JBNHER010000265.1:19151-24497 GCF_050015975.1 Dapis purpurea BLCC-M126
GTTGAGGCTGTTGGCAACCTCTGGATGGCCTCCTCCTAATGCTTTCTCTCTGATTGCCAGAGACCTTTGGAATAGGGGTAAGGCTTCTGTGTAGTTCCCTTGGTCACGGTACAGTGCTGCCAGGTTATTGAGGCTGGTGGCAACGTCTGGATGGTCAGTTCCTAATGCTTTTTCTAATATTGCCAGAGACCTTTGGACTAGGGGTAAAGCTTCTGTGTAATTACCTTGGTAATAGTGCTGCACACCTAAAAAATTAATAACTGTGGCAGCAACAGTGCTTTCAGAAGCACCTGCATTTTCTAAAATAACTAAGGCACGTTCTAATAGTGGTATAGCTTCACTATATTTTCCCTGTTTTGACAACTTCTCTGCCTGTTGAAAAAGTCGGTTAAATTCCTCCACTTCCCCAGACTGTTGTGCTACCACAGCAGGCTTAATTTCCCCTACTACTGGTTTCGCCATCCCCACAGTTAACCCACAGATACTAATAATTGTTGCTCCCCACACCAGAGAATATTTAATTATTGCTTTCATAAAATTCACCCCATTAGTACACCTACTTAATTATATATTCCTAGAAGTAACCAGTTATGCAAATGCTCAAACGAGTGTCAAATATTACTTCTAAATTCCCATCGCTCTCCAATCTCCAGAGGGAATAAACGACGCCCAATAAAACGGATGCTCATACCCCTCTGTTCCCAACATCTCTAACTGTGTTTGTCGCATTGCTTCTGAACGCCCTTCATTATTCAAAACCCGTTGATAATATTTCACCATTAATTCTTTCGTACCAAAGTCATCCACTTTCCATAAACTAATTACCTGACTTTCACTACCCGCAATAGCTAACGCTCGACGCAAACCATAAACTCCTTCTCCCACATTCACGTCTCCCACTCCCGTCTCACAAGCAGATAATACTACCAACTTTGTACCGCCCAAACTTAAATTCGCAATTTCTAATGCCGTCATTACTCCGTCTTCATCACCACTTCTGCGAGGGTTAAAACCTGCTAAAGCAAGACCCGAACGTAATAGTGGGTTTTCTAAATTTTGAGCAATAGGTCGGCGGATGGAAGCATTAAAATCAGGTTCTACTATTAAACCACCTCTACCTGAAATAGACGATGTAACTTCTTCAACATCTTCAAGAAAGAAACCGTGGGTGGCAATATGCAGTATTTCTGGAGCTTTGACTTTTTTAATCGCATTTTCTGTGGCGTTAGACTCGGTTAACAAGGTCACATCTGACAACATCGGTGCAATAGCTTCTGCTTCTGCTTTTGTTCCTGGTAAAGCTCCCACTTGCAGACTTGCTAAGTCTGTCGCGCGTTTGTTGTTGCTGCGGTTATTAGCGACAAGTTGAGTAGAAGTGAGGTTTCCGGGGGTGTCGTATTCGGGGTTGGCAACTAATATTGGTGGTTGCTGAGTGGGGAAGTCAATGTCAAGTCGGATTAAGTCGCGTCCCGTGGTGAGGTAGGTAATATTATAGTTTTCGATTAAATATTGGTTGTTTTCATCGACTAAAGCAGCAAAGGGAATGAGGTTGAGTTGGGAGTCTGGAGATAAGAGGATGTGTTTGGTGTTGCCTAACTTTTGACGGATGGGTTGCATCACCTGTTTGTCTAAGGTGCGGGCAATTTGTTGGGGTGATGTATCTGGTGTTGATAAGGTGTAGCGGAATTCGGCAACGGCTTTGTGGATGGGTTCGGCTACTCCCAGATCTATCCATTGGGGTGTGTCTGTGGAGTGCAGAATGTAGGCTGCGTAGTGGGGTTGACCAAACTTATTAGTTTTGGCGTCGTAAGGTTTATACTGGATGATTTCTACTAATGCTGCGTCAGGGGGAATTAACTTTTGTACTGTTTCGATGGTTACTGGTTCAGATGTTTTGCTGAATGCTGTACTGGCGCGGGAAAGGTCTGCTTCTAATTTCTCTGCTTTACTTTTTAAGGTTGCGATTTGTTGGCGATATTGTTGGAGAGGAAGATGTTTGGGTTTGTTGTAGATGAGGGCAGCTAGTTGAGTGCGGGTGTTGGCGAGGTCGTCGAGGAGTTTTTGATTTTCTGGGGTGAGGTTGTCGCGGATGGTTTGGAGGGAGTTGGTGATGGAATCAAGGATGCGACCTTTGCGTCGGAGAATGGTTGTTAGGGCAAGTTTTGCTGCGTTTGGGTTATTGGGTGCGTCTTGGATATGTAGGGATATTGTTTGGTAAGTTGAACCTAAGACGGTGAGGATGGAGGCTTGTTTTTGACTTTCCGAACCTGTGGCGAGGAAGGTAGTAATGGTGGTTTCTTGTATTTCCATTCCTCTGGTGCGATATTCAATGGCACTGGTTGTATTACCTTGAGCTTGATAGAGTGCTGCTAGGTTGTTAAGGCTGGTGGCAATATTGGGATGGTCTGCATCCAATATTTTTTCTCTGATAGCTAAAGCTCGTTGGTAAAGCAATTCGGATTCGGTGTACCTTCCTTGGTCATCATACAGGGAAGCTAAGTTATTGAGGCTGGTAGCCACAAGAGGATGTTCCACGCCCAAGGTCTTCTCGTTGATAGCTAAGGCTTTTTGGTAAAGTGGTTCTGCTTCTTTGTACTTTCCTTGGTCATCATACAGGGAAGCTAAGTTATTGATGCTGACTGCAACATCGGGATTTTCAGCACCCAAAGTTTTCTCCCTGATAGCTAAGGCTTTTTGGTAAAATGGTTCAGCTTTTTTGTACCTTTCTTGGTTATGGTAGAGTGATGCTAAATTGTTGAGGGTACTAGCAACAAGAGGATGGTTAGCACCCAAAGTTTTCTCTCTAATTGCTAAGGCTCGTTGGAAAAATGATTCGGCTTCTGTGTACCTTCCTTGATTATGGTAAAGTTCGGCTAAATTATTTAGACTTCGTGCAAGATAGGGATGGTCTGCATCCAAGGCTTTCTCATTAATAGCTAAAGCTCGTTGATATATCGGTTCGGCTTCACTGTATCTTCCTTGGCTATAGTAAAGTGCTGCCAAATTGTTGAGCAGGGTAGCTACATCAGGATGGTCTTGGCCTAAGACTTGCTCATAGATAGCTAAGGCTCGTTGGAAAATGGGTTCGGCTTTGCTGTACCTTCCTTGGTTATGATAGAGTTCAGCCAAATTGTTGAGCAGGGTAGCCACATCAAGATGATCTTGCCCCAAGACTTTTTCATAGATAGCTAAAGCTCGTTGGTACATGGGTTCAATTTTATTGTATCTTCTTTGAGTATTGTAGAGTGATGCTAAGTTGTTGAGACTTCGTGCGACATAGAGATGGTCAATACCTAAAACTTTTTCATAGATGGCTAAAGCACGTTGGTGCATTGTTTCCGCTTCTGTGTATCTTCCTTGGCTATGGTAAAGTAATCCCAAATTGTTTCGACTTTGTGCAACATGGAGATGGTCAACACCCAAAGCCTTTTCTCTGATAGCTAAAGCACGTTGGTGCATTTTTTCAGCTTCTGTGTATTTTCCTTGCTGATAGTAAAATTGTGCCAAATTGTTGAGATTTTCTGCAACAAAAGGATGGTCAGTACCCAAGGTTTTTTCTATAATAGCTAAGGCTCTTTTGTACATCGGTTCGGCTTGACTGTACCTTCGTTGCTCACCGTAGAGTGCTGCCAAGTTGTTGAGGCTAGTAGCAACAAGAGGATGGTCAACACCCAAAGCTTTTTCTCTAATAGCTAAAGCACGTTGGTAAAGAGGTTCGGCTTCGCTGTACTGTTTTTGGTTATGATAGAGTAATCCTAAATTGTTGAGGGTTTGTGCGACATCAGGATGTTCTAAACCCAAAGCTTTTTCAGCGATCGCTAAGGCACGTTTTAAAAGAGGTTCTGCTTCACTATATTTCCCTTGCTTAGAGTAGAGTAATGCCAAGTTGTTCAGGTTTGGTATGATTGAGGGATCGTCAGCACCCAAAGCTTTCTCATTCACAGCTAAGGCTCTTTTGTAAATGGGTTCTGCTTCACTGTAACTTCCTTGGTAGTAGTGCTGTAGACCTAAAAAATTAAGAATTATTCCAGCATCAGATGTTTCAGAAGCACCTGAATTTTTTAAAATGAGCAAAGCACTTTCCAATAAAGAAATAGCTTCGTTATATTTTTTTTGTTTCGACAATTCAATAGCTTCTTGAAAAAGTCGCTTTACTTCCTCATTATCCCCAGACTGTTGTGCTACTACAGCAGGTTTAATTTCCCCCATTACTGGCTTAACCATCCCCACAGTTAACCCACAGATACTAATAAATGTTGCTCCCCACACCAGAGAATATTTAATTATTGCTTTCATAAAATTAACTATTAAAATTGGTTTTACTCTATTATATATCCGTATAACTAGCCACTTATGCAATTTCCGAAAGCTTGATATGGTTAATTTTTTGACAAGGGATGTTCCATGGAACGTCCCTTGAAGATTTTAGTTCTGGTGGTGTGGTTCATGTATCTGAAAAGCGCTGTATTATCCCTGGGTGTCCTTCTCAAGAGATAAAGGAGCTTTCTTCGGTTGTTTATTCATCTGGTCTAATATAGAAATTAACCTGGCTCTAATTCCTCTATAGAGCTGATAGAGCTTGGAGTATAGATAACGGATCAGAGCCAACGCCGACATAAATAATATACTTCTTAATTCGATAATCAAACTCACAAATAAAGTCTGAAGATTATTTTGTTCTATATCCAATAGAGTTGTATTGGTATTCTCTAGAAAATCATTAATTTGACTCACCCTTTCTTTTTTATTCCCTATCCATGAAGTGCTGACACCAAATGGAATCTTACCTTTTTGAGTTTCCAGTACGACATTATAGTCTATTGTATATCCTCCGTTTTCATCATACTCAATATCTTCGTCTAGTCTTGCTCTTTTCAACTCACCCGGTTTCAAAGTTTGTTCTACTTCTCCAACAAGCCTTGTTTTAGTTAACTGACAATATATTTCTCCAGGTGAAGATTTTTCACATTGAAGATGTATTTTGATAGCACCGAAAAATATTGCGTTCAGTAAGCCAAGTGCCAAAATTGTAATAAAGCCAACAACAAGAGTTTTTTCCCATGAAGAATTGCGATTCATCATTGAACTCCTAAATTTGTAAACCTTCAGTTATATCTCTGAGCAACTCACAACTTTTATGAAATTTACTATGGTAGTTGGCAACTTATATCATGTCCGGATGAACAGTTAAGGAGGAGACAGGAGACAGGAGACAGGAGTCAGGAGGAAGAGAAGAAATAAGGAGTATATCAGGAGCAGAAAGTTTTTTTATCACTAATTAAACGGACATGATATTATAGCAGTTTTCATTAATATAGAGTACAGAGATTTGGGTTTAAAGGAAGA
>NZ_JBNHER010000266.1:0-11630 GCF_050015975.1 Dapis purpurea BLCC-M126
AGAGCGGGAAACCTCGCCATCCCATCCTAACGGACTGCTCCGCTTTCCGACCGCTTTTTCCCCTTAAAAGGGGAGGCTTTAAACCAGAATTCTTTAATTATTAATAATTGGGTAAAATATTTTTATTGCCCTTAATATTCGTAACATTCTTTTTTTTAAATCGTATTACTACTTGCTGAAGAAGATTTAACTTCCATTAGTGAAATTGAAGTGTTAGAGTTGGCTACACCTGATACTATTACCGAGGATGATACCACAGGTTCAAATATTAACGAACCTAATAATGATAGTCAAAATGACGACCCAGTTTTAGCTGCTATCGAAAATACTAATAATGCAGTAATTTAATTGATAATCTTCCGGTAAGGTGGGTGGTATTTGCAACCCACCTTACTGCTGTATAATCTTTTTGAGGAAGACAAATTCTATGAAATCTCAACACAAACAAATCATCACTATAGATTCTAACACTCAACAAATCTGTAGAGAAAAACAAAATATTTATAATCACTTTTTAGAACTTGTTTAAACTGCATCAATTGACGAAATTATTGAGCGATATCGCATACTATTTATTAAATCTTATCCATACCCTAATCCCAAAATATCTACAGTATTGAAGAGAATTATACAACTTTCATAATCTGAAGAAAAATTCAATTATATCCTGAATCGTTGCTGTTATATATTGATTAACCATCAACAACTACCTCAATACAAAAAAATGTTTTAAAAAAACTTATTCACTTATTTGAACAAGCCGTCAGTCAATCTGAATATTCTTATTATCAACCCCTCCTAACTAAGTAAAAATTAGAACTTGTCAAAAACTTTACTCATAGCCAACAGTATTTGACCTTATCAGAAAAATACAAATTCAAAGACAGCAAAAATATGAAATTGATTTATCCCATTATGTCGATCACCAATTCGTCAAGTTAAAAATTATTCATCTACTCAACAATTAAAATTCCTGAAAAATCACACTTTATTATCTAATGAAGAACTCTTATTATCTATCAAGCAATTTGTGGGTAAACCAGAAGGTAATGAAACTTATCGAAATTATGCTCAACGGTTTTTAGCTTATACTACAGTCCCCCAATCATATCACTCTTTTAAAGAGAGTTTTTATAAATATCTAAGCACATCTTTCGAGCTTGAATTTCATCATACACGAGTTCATTTTAAGGATAAGCTCTACAACTTTTTGCAAAATATTATGTCCGAGCGAGATGATGAATCATTAAACGAATCTTTTTGAATTTATTTAATTGGAATTAATTTCAGAAAATTCCTATCAGTAAGTCAACCAAAGCTTCTACATCTCCAGGCACTTTTTATTGGCAATTAATGTGAACCCAAAATTAGCTTGTTGGCGAGCCGAAACATTTTTTTTTCAAACAAGCCATTAGTAAATAATTAATAATTAACTATTAACAGGATATGAGTAAGTTTGAGATAGTTTGATGGGTACAACATTGCATAACCCCAAAATTACCTGAAATATAATAGTTGGAAAGTTTAACTAAATTTATATGTATTTCCATAAACCATGACAACTGTTCGGTTAGGCCATCCTTTCTCCCTATTAATGTCCCTACTAGCAATAGCAGCAGCAACTCCCGCTAAATCTCAACCCATAACTCCAGCAAACGACGGTACAGGTACAACACTCACTCCACAGGGCAACGAATTTAATATCGAAGGCGGCACTCACAGCGGAGCGAATCTTTTTCACAGCTTTGAGCAATTTAATGTTAAATCTGGCCAAACTGCTAACTTTGTCACTACCCCAGACATTACCAACATTCTCGGCAGAGTCACAGGAGGAAATGCCTCTTATATCAATGGCCTCATCCAAATCATCGGCGGTAATTCCAACCTCTTCCTAATCAACCCCACAGGAATCATATTTGGCCCAGACGCCAGCCTCAACATACCCGCCTCTTTCAGCGTTACAACTGCTACAGGAATTGGCTTTGACAACAACAACTTCTGGTTTAAAGCTATGGGCACAAACGACTACTCAAATTTAGTCGGAGACCCCAGTGGCTATAAATTTAATGTTTCTAACCCAGGCGCTATAGTTAATGAAGGAAATTTAACGTTAAACCCTGGAGAAAATTTAACCTTATTAGGTGGCACAGTTATTAATAGCGGGCAACTCTCCACCGCAGGGGGTAACATTACCGTCGCAGCAGTACAAGGCGGTAGTATCTTGAGAATATCTAAACCAGAAAATTTACTGACTTTAGAGGTAAATTCAATCACGGTGAATGGGGAAAATACTGAGATAACCCCTCTATCTTTACCTGGGCTCCTAACAGGTGGAGAAATAATTCAGGCCACATCTGTAACGGTTAATGAAAATGGTGATGTGGTGTTGACAGATTCAAATACAGTAGGGGCAAATGTACCAGGAACGGCGATCGCTTCTGGAGGTATAGATGTATCTGACTCTGAGAATGTGGGTGGCCAAGTAAATATATTGGGCGATCGCGTAGCTCTGATTGATACTGATATTAATGCTGATGGTTTAAATGGTGGAGGGACGGTATTAATTGGAGGCGAGTCTCAAGAAAATAGCACGGTTTTCAATTCTCAAGAAACTTCTATTAATAGTGGTTCAATTATTTCTGCTAATGCTATTGAAAATGGAGATGGAGGAAATGTAATAATTCGGTCTGATGGAACTACTCATTTTGGCGGAAATATTCGTGCGAAAGGAGGAGAAATTTCTGGTAATGGAGGGTTTGTTGAAGTTACAGGAAAACAAGAATTTACATTTGAGGGAAGTGTGGATGTTACAGCACCATTGGGAGAAGCAGGAACAATATTATTACAGCCAGAAAGTATCACGATAGGAGAACCAGAAAATCTGGATAATTCACAAACAGTAGAAAATAATACTGAGGTAGAAACTACAGAAGCTGATGACTCAGAAAGGACAGAAACAGAAGTAGAAACAGATATTTTTGCTCAGGATGGGAATGCAAATGTGACAATTAGTGCAGAAAATATTGGGCAATTATCAGGGAATGTTATATTAGAAGCTGACAATGATATAACAGTTAATAAAAAGATAGAAACTGATTCATCTGTGGAATTAAAAGCTGGTCGAAGTATTAATATAAATGCGGATATTGATACTTCTGTTGGAAATGGAAATATTGATTTATTTGGTAATAATGATGAGATGAATGTTGCTAACCGGAATAACGGGAAAGCTTCGATAAATCAATTAGACAGCACAACTTTAAATGCTGGAAGTGGCAGGATTAATATTGAGTTAGGAAATTTGGGAGAAGTAGGTGATATAAATCTAGCTTCTTTAACTACAACTGGAGAGGTTTTTGTTAATGCTAATGAGGGAAATATTGCCAGAGTTTCTGATAGTTCAATTATTAATGCGGGGAGTGTTTTATTTCAAACTTCTGGCACTGGAGGGATAGGTTTAACTAATGCACCTTTGCAGTTGAATGTGGATTCTTTAGAGGCAGTTTCTGGCAGTGGTGGGGTATTTTTTGATGTCGGAAATGTGAATATTGGTGGTGTGAGTGAAGAGGTAAATGGTATTGTTACTGCTGGAGGAGATATTAAAATTCAAAGTGCAGGAAATGTGACTTTAACGGAAAGTATTTCTACTATTGAAACAGTAGAGAATAATTTTGAAGCAGAAATATCAGGGGGGTTAGGGGGGCTCGAAGCAGTTGAAGCAACAGAAAATACAGAAGTTACTGAAACAAGTGGTGCGATAAATATTGAAGCTACGGGAGATATTGTTGCTACCGGTAGTGGAATTAAAGGTGGTGGAGAAAGTGTTTCTTTGTCTGCCACTAATATTAGGATCAATGATGAATTTGATGAAACTTCTGGGGATGCGGATGTTAAGTTGAGGGCGACAAATGATATTACTGTTGAGGATATAGAGGATGATGTGTTGGAATTTTTCCCTGGAGTAGGTGAGATAGAATTTCGTGCGGATGTGGATGGGGATGGAGTTGGTGTTGTTCAGATGTTGGATAACCAAGCAGATGTTGGGAGCGATCCGAATACCTTTGAGAATGGGGCGGATACTATTAAGACTAATGGGCGGAATTTGACTATTGCAGGTGCTGATATTATTTTGGGGAATATTGATACTTCTTGGTTGCCTGTTTTTTCTGGTGGGGAGTTACTTACTGCTATAGATGTAGATGAGGGGGGAGTGATACCACCAGAATTAGAGGATAAGACTGGATTTATTCCATTCGATTCTTTTGATTTCTTAGCTCTTGAACGTGACAGTGAAGGTAATTTTATTATTGAAGGGGAATCTTATTATATTGGTAATGTTGAAGGTCAACTGTATTATATACCGACTACTACGACTGTGAATGACACTGCAACTTTTACTTTTACAGTAGATAATGACTTAGGAAATGTAGAGAATTTAGATGTACGTTTTTCTGTAGAACATCCTTTTATTTTCAACCTAGAAGTCAATCTCGAATCACCTCAAGGACAGGAAGTAAAATTGTTTGCAGGTGTTGGCAATTCCGGACAAAACTTTCAGGATACTGTGTTGGATGATGATGCTTCTAGAAGTATTGATTCTGGATTTGCTCCGTTTAATGGTACATATCGTCCCCAAGGAAGTTTAGCCAATTTCAATGGAGAAAACCCCAATGGAACTTGGACTTTGAGGGTGACAGATACTTTTCCGTTTTTTGGTGATAGCACTTTATACAGAGCAGGTGATGCTGCCTCCTGGGGAACTGTCACAGGTACACAACTTTTGCTGCGTAGCCCTCTTATTCCGGTTGCTGGAGGAAGAGGCAGTGGAAATGGTGGAGCAATTAATATAGACGCAACCCATGGTGATATTAGGGTAGAAAATATTCGTAGTTTGAGCGAAACTGCCGATGGGGGGAGAATTGACCTGAAAGCTAACAACAATATTATTACAGATCTGATTAATTCTAGTGCAGTTACAGGAATTGGGGGAGATGTTAACCTTAATACTATATCTGGTAATATTGATACATTTTCATTGGATACTTCATCATTCGATAGCAATGGGGGAAAGATAAGTATCTCGACTCAGACTGGTAACATCAATACTGAATCGCTCTTTTCTTGGTCGTCTGGAGGCAATGGGGGAGAGATAAGTATCTCGACTCAGACTGGTGATATTAATACAGAATTGCTCTATTCCGATTCGTATGAAGGCAATGGGGGAAAGATAAGTATCTCGACTCAGACTGGTGATATCAATACCAAATCGCTCTATTCCCGGTCGCTTGGAGGCAATGGGGGAGAGATAAGTATCTCGACTCAGACTGGTGATATCAATACCAAATCGCTCTATTCTTGGTCGTCTGGAGGTAATGGGGGAGAGATAAGTATCTCGACTCAGACTGGTGATATCAATACCAAATCGCTCTATTCCTCCTCGTCGCTTGGAGGCAATGGGGGAGAGATAACCATCTCAACTCAGACTGGTGACATCAATACAGAATCGCTCTATTCCTCATCGTCTGGAGGCAATGGGGGAGAGATAACTATCTCGACTCAGACTGGTGATATCAATACAGAATCGCTTAATTCCTTCTCCTTTAATAATGATTCTGCTAGCTCAGAGAATGGGGGTACTATTACTCTGATTGCAGAAACAATTAAATTCAACCCTCCAGAAAACGGAGATGGAGAACAATTAGCAATCAGAACATTCTCAGTAGGAACAGACGGCTCCGGGAAAGGTGGAGACGTTAACATTACCACCAACAACCTCACCAACGCAGAAATACTCACACTATCTTCCCAGGGAAAATCAGGAGAGGTGAAAGTAGAAAGTCAACCACAAGGAAACCTTGAACTCAATGAGTTATCCATTATTACCAGTAAACAAGTAACTGTAGAAATTTTCGGGGAACCAATACAAATAATAGACGTAGGAGCCGCAGAAGGACAATCAGGCCCTGTTTCAATCATCAGCAATGGCAACCTCAACCTCAATAACGTCATTATCGAAAGCGACACTAAAGGCGAGCAACCCGCTGGAAATGTTAACATCTACAGCCTCGGCAACATCACCCTCGACAACACCGACATCCTTAGCACCACCAGCGCCCAAGGCAATGCCGGTATCATCACCCTAGAAACCCCCCAAGACATCCAACTCACCAACAACAGCCAACTCCAAGCCAGCACCCAAGGCAGAGAAAACGCAGGCAACGCAGGCAGCATAAATATACTAGCCAACAACCTCAACCTAGACGAATATACCAGCCTCATCACAGAAACTTTAAGCGCAGGCAACCCAGGCTCCATAAGCATCCAAGCTCAAACCGTAGACATCGGCCAAGGTGCCCAAATCAGCGCCACAGTAGTAATAGGCTCAACGAGCGACGGAGACGGAGGGAACATAACTATCAACACTGACCAACTCAACATCACAGGCCACCTCGGCATATTCGCCGAAACCGAAGCCAACGCCAACGCAGGTATCCTCACCCTTTCACCCTACAAAGAAAACGCTAACCTAGACATCACCTTCAGCAACGACGGTTTCATCTCCGCCTCCACTTCCTCCACAGGTAACGGGGGCAATATATTTATCTCAGCTCCAGAAAACATTGATATTTCCGGCGAAGGCTTCATCGCCGTAGAAACATCAGGCACAGGCAACGCTGGAATTATCGACATCCAAACAGAAAACCTCAGAATATCCGACGGAGTAGCCATAAGTGCTTCCACAGAAGACAAAGGGAACGCAGGCCAAATCAACATCAAAACCAAAAACTTCACCCTAGAAACAGGCACAAGTCTGACCACCGAAACCAACAACCAAGGTCAAGCAGGAGACATAGAAATAAACACCAGACAACTAACCATAGGAGAAAACGCCCAAATAAGCGCCACCGCCAGAGAAGGAGCAACCAACACAGAAGCAGGAGGCAACATCACCATCAACGCCAACCAACTCTTCATCTCAGGCCGACTCGGAATATTTGCCGAAACAACAGGAGAAAGTCCAGCAGGCACCCTGAGTATTAACCCCTATAAGAGAGATGGGGGGATGGGGAGAGGGGGAGATGGGGAGATAGGGAGATGGGGGGATGGGGAGATGGGGGAATTTGAACCTAACCTCAATATTACTTTCAAAGAAAAAGGCTTCATATCCGCCCGCACCACATCAACAGGAGACGGAGGCAACATCAACATATTCGCCCCAGAAAACATAGACATTATAGGAGAAGGAAAAATCTCAGTCGAAACAACAGGCAGTGGAGAGGCAGGCATCATCAACATCAAAACCGAAAACCTCACCATAGCAGAAAACACAACAATATCAGCAGCCTCATCTAACAGCGGAGACGGAGGCAGCATCATTATAGGAAGTATTAATCAAATGGCAGAGGGTAATATTACTAATATTCAAAGTGCAGATGGTAAAATTATTCTCGGAGGTGTTAATCAAAGAATTTCGGAGCAATTTTCAGACCAAGTAATAACAATATTAGAAGAAAACCGGAGCCAAGAATATTCCGATTACTTTGGAGAAGACTTTAAGGAAAAATTAGTCAATACACAAAACGTCCGAGATATTTTAACAGACATGGCTAACCAAACTGGAAAAGAATCAGCCGTTGTTTATATTAATGCTTATTCTGACCAAATACAAATCATATTATTTACCAAAGATGGTCAGCCAATTCTCAAAACTATTCCCACAATTAATCGTGAAAAACTCTGGAAAAATGCAATTATGTTTAGTGCAGAAATTACTGACTTTAGGAATCGTCATACTACTAGTTATTTGCCATTAGCTCAAAAATTATATGACTGGTTAATTGCACCAATTTCAGCCGAACTAGAAGCAGCAAATATTGAGACAATTTTATTCAGTATGGATAGTGGTTTTCGTTTGTTACCTCTGGCAGCTTTACATGATGGAGAAAAATTTTTGATTGAGAAATATAGCATGAGTTTAATTCCGAGTGTGAGTTTAATGGATAGTCGTTATAATTCTGTAAAAAATACCAAATTATTAGGAATGGGAGCTAGTAAATTTATCGATGAAACTCCTTTGCCTGCTGTACCGATAGAATTGCAAACTATTTCTGAGAAATTGTGGCGAGGAAATACTTTCTTAAATGAAGAATTTACCAAAAATAATTTGATGAATCAACTAGAAAATCGTTTATATCCGATTGTTCATTTGGCGACTCATGCAGAATTTAGAGCCGGAAAAGCCAGTGATTCTTATATTCATTTATGGAATGATAAATTAGGTTTAGATGAAGTCCGAAAATTGAGATGGAATAGTGAAAAAGCTGAATTGTTGGTGTTATCTGCTTGTCGTACTGCTGTGGGAGACAGTAACGCGGAGTTAGGTTTTGCCGGGTTAGCGATCGCCACGGGAGTTAAATCTGCTTTGGGTAGTTTTTGGTTGGTGAGTGATGAGGGTACTTTGGGGTTGATGACAGAGTTTTACTCTCATTTAGATGATGTTAAGATTAAAGCCGAGGCATTACGAGAAGCGCAGTTAAGGATGTTGAGGGGAGAAGTTGTCATAGCAGAGGGTACCTTAAGGGGTTCGGGTAGTCGTGGCGAGGTTTCTTTGCCGCCGGAATTGGGGAATGTTCAGAATAAGAATTTTGCTCATCCTTATTATTGGGCGGGGTTTACTATGGTTGGTAGTCCGTGGTAATTAAATTTTGAAAAAAGAACTTTAGGGATAATATTATCATTAAAGTTCGTAGTAGGGCTTCAGCCCGAATTGTAGATAGGGCTTCAGCCTTACTACAAACAACATAGCATAACTCCAAAATTACTGAAATATAATGCTTATAAGATTTCACTAAATCAAGTGTACTTCCATAAACCATGAAACCTCGATTATTTGGCCATCCTTTCTCCCTATTAATGTCCCTACTAGCAATAGCAGCAGCAACTCCCGCTAAATCTCAACCCATAACTCCAGCAAACGACGGTACAGGTACAACACTCACTCCACAGGGCAACGAATTTA
This sequence comes from Dapis purpurea BLCC-M126, assembly GCF_050015975.1. Taxonomy (NCBI): domain Bacteria; kingdom Bacillati; phylum Cyanobacteriota; class Cyanophyceae; order Oscillatoriales; family Microcoleaceae; genus Dapis; species Dapis purpurea. The sequence continues at coordinate 9,020 of NZ_JBNHER010000266.1, forward strand.
ATATTGAAGGTGGCACGCGCAATGAGGCCAATCTCTTCCACAGCTTTGAGCAATTCAATCTCAACTCTGGCCAAACTGCCAACTTTCTCAGTACTCCCGACACTAGCAACATTCTTGGCAGAGTTACAGGTGGTAATGCCTCAATTATTAATGGTCTCATTCAAGTCATCGGCGGTAATTCCAACCTCTTGTTAATGAACCCTGCCGGAATTATTTTTGGCCCGAACGCTAGCCTGAATGTCCCTGCCTCATTCAGCGTTACGACTGCGACAGGAATTGGTTTTGACAATAACAACTTCTGGTTTCAAGCAATGGGAACCAATGACTACTCAAATTTAGTTGGAAACCCCAGTGGCTATAGATTTAACGTTTCAACTCCGGGTGCTATAGTTAATGAAGGAAATTTACACTCTGGAGAAAACCTCACATTATTAGGTGGCACAGTTATTAATACAGGAGAACTTTCTACAGCAGGGGGTAATATTACCATCGCAGCAGTAGAAGGTGGTAGTGTCTTGAGAATTTCTCAACCACAACATTTATTAAGTTTAGAAGTCGAGTCAAAAATCGAAGATATTTCTAATTTATCGCCCTTATCTTTACCAGAATTATTGACAGGTGGAGCCGAAAAGAATGCCACATCTATTATAGTTAATAATAATGGTGAATTAGAATTAACAGATAATACAATAATTGCTGATACACCAGGAAATGTATTTGCATCGGGAAATATAGATTTATCAACTCAAGAGTCAGAAAGTAATTTTATTGTTTTAGCTAATAACGATCTAACAGTTAATAATTTGATAGAAACTGCTGGATTTGTGGAATTAAAAGCAGGTGGAAGTATTCAGATAAATGGGGATATTGATACATCGGTTGGAAATGGAAATATTGATTTATTTGGTAATAATGATGAGATAAATATTGCTAACCGTTCTAACGGGAAAGCTTCAATAAATCAATTAGATGGAACGACGTTAAATGCTGGAAGTGGAACTATTAATATTGAGTTAGGAAATTTGGGAGAGGTAGGAGATATAAATCTGGCTTCTTTAACCACAACAGGAGAAGTTTTAGTTAATGCCAATGGAGGAAATATTGCCAGAGTTTCTGATAATTCTTTGATAAATGCGCGGAGTATTTTATTCCAAACTTCTGGCAGTGGAGGAATAGGTTTAATTGATGCACCTTTGCGGTTGGATGTGGATTCTTTAGAAGCAGTTTCTGGCAGTGGTGGAGTATTTTTTGATGTAGGAAATGTGAATATTGGTGGTGTGAGTGAGGATGTGGATGGTATTGCCACTATTGGTGGAGGTGATATTATTCTTGAAAGTGAAGGAGATGTGACTGTTACTGAAAGCATTAGAGCTGATGTTATTACTGACAATGAAACAGGAGGTGATATTAATATTAGTGCTAAAAACCTTTCTTTTATTGATGGTGGTTCTATATCTGTTTTTACCTTTGGTAAAGGGGATGCAGGAAATGTAGAGATTCATGCTACTGATACTATAGTCTTTGATGGAGGGAATTCAGGAACTTTGACTGGAATATTTAGCCAAGTGAATCCTGGAGCAGAAGGGAATGCAGGGGATGTAACTATTACCACCAGGTCTCTGGAACTTAAAAACATTGCTCAAATATCTACCAGTACCTCTGGCAAAGGAAATGCAGGGAGTGTAGAGATTCATGCTACTGACACTATAGTCTTTGATGGAGAGAATTCAGGAACTTTGACTGGAATATTTAGCCAAGTGAATCCTGGAGCAGAAGGGAATGCAGGGGATGTAACTATTACCACCAGGTCTCTGGAACTTAAAAACATTGCTCAAATATCTACCAGTACCTCTGGCAAAGGAAATGCAGGGAGTGTAGAGATTCATGCTACTGACACTATAGTTTTTGATGGAGGAGAATCAAAAGTTTTTAATGGAGTAACTAGCCAAGTGAATTCAGGAGCAGAAGGGAATGGGGGAGATATAACTATTACCACTGGCTCTCTGGAACTTAAAAATGGTGCTCGAATAGATTCCAGTACCTCTGGTAAAGAAGATGCAGGGAGTGTAAAGATTCATGCTACTGACACTGTAGTCTTTGATAATGGAGACTTAGGATTTTTTGTGGGAATATTTAGCGAAGTGAATCAAGGAGCAGAAGGGAAGGGGGGAGATATAACTATTACCACTGGCTCTCTGGAACTTAAAAATGGTGCTTCTATATCTGCCAAGATCTTGGGTAAAGGAGATGCAGGGAGTGTAGAGATTAATGCTACTGACACTATAGTCTTTGATAACGGAGATTCAGTAACTTTGACAGGAGTAACTAGCTCAGTAAATTCAGGAGCAGAAGGGAATGCGGGAGATATAACTATTACTACTGGCTCTCTGGAACTTAAAAATGGTGCTAGGATACTTACCAGTACCTCTGGTAAAGGAAATGGAGGAAGTGTGAAGATTGATGCTACTGACACTGTAGTCTTTGATGGCATAAGCACTGCAGTCTTTGATGGTAGAAGCTTAGAAATTCCAACTCAAGTAAATAGCTCAGTAAATTCAGGAGCAGAAGGAAATGCGGGAGATATAACTATTACCACCGGGTCTCTGGAAAT
>NZ_JBNHER010000266.1:11730-47924 GCF_050015975.1 Dapis purpurea BLCC-M126
TGTAAAGATTGATGCTACTGACACTGTAGTCTTTGATAGAGGAGACTCAGAAATTTTGACTAGAACAGCAATTGTGAGTGGAATAAGTAGTACAGGAGCAGAAGGAAATGCGGGAGATATAACTATTACCACCGGGTCTCTGGAAATTACTAATGGTGCTTTAATCTCTACAAGTACCTTTGGTAAAGGGGATGCAGGAAGTGTAAAGATTGATGCTACTGACACTGTAGTCTTTGATAGAGGAGACTCAGAAATTCCGACTGGAGTAATTAGCTCAGTGATACCAGGAGCAAAAGGGGATGCGGGGGATGTAAGCATTACCAGCAATTCTCTAGAAGTTATCAATGGCGCTGCAATAGATGCTAGTACATTAGGTCAAGGAAAAGCAGGCAATATATTCATCACAACAGAAACTCAACTAACAATAAACGAAAACGCCGAAATCTCAGCCTTCACAGAAAGCAGTGGCAAAGGAGGCAACATCATCCTCTTCGCCCCACAAACCCTCAACATTCAAGGTGACGGAGAAATCACAGTCCGCAGCAGTGGAGAAGGCAAGGCAGGTCAAATTGACATCATCAGCCCTAACATCAACCTCTCCAACGGTATAGACATTACCGCCTTCACAGAAGGCACAGGTAACGCAGGTAACATCAACCTAGAAGGCAACAAAATCAACATCCAACCCAACACCCAAATATTAGCCTTTACCGAAACCCAAGGAGACGGAGGTAATATTACAGTCAGAGCTACAGAAACACTAAACCTACAAGCAGACACCCAACTATCAGTCGAAACCAACAGAGGCGGAAAAGCCGGAAACATAGAAATAACCACCCCCCAACTCACCATAGGCAAAAACGCCCAAATAAGTGCCACAGTCAACATCGGAGCAACAACAACAAACCCAGGAGGCAACATCACCATCAACACCAACCAACTCGACATCGCAGGAGAACTCGGAATATTCGCTGAAACCGAAGCCACAGCAGATGCAGGTATTCTCACACTCAACCCCTACGAAAACAACCCAGACTTAGACATCAACTTCAGCAACGACGGCTTCATCTCCGCCTCCACCTCCTCCACAGGCAACGGCGGCAATATATTCATCACTGCCCCAGAAAATATTGATATTTCAGGCCAAGGCTTCATCGCCGTAGAAACATCAGACATAGGTGACGCTGGAACTATCGACATCCAAACAGACAAGCTCACAATATCCGACGGAGTATCTATAAATGCCTCTACCACAGGAGCAGGAAACGCAGGCAAAATCAACATCAACACCACAGACTTCACCCTAGAAAAAGGAACAAGTTTAACCACAGAAACCAACAGCGCAGGAATTGCAGGAGACATCACCATCAACTCCCCCACAGTAACCATAGGAGAAAACGCCTCCATCAGTGCCACTGCACTAGAAGAAGCAAATAACACAGAAACTGGCGGAAACATCAGCATCTTTAGCAACACTCTCAACATTTCAGGAGAACTAGGAATATTTGCCCAAACCGAAGGAGAGTCGCCCGCTGGAACCCTCACTCTCAAATCCTACAACGACAACCCAGACTTAGACATTAACTTCAGCAACAATGGCTTCATCTCTGCCTCCACCTCTTCCACAGGTAACGGTGGAAATATTAACATATTTGCTCCAGAAACCATAGACATTTCAGGAGATGGCAAAATTACAGTAGAAACTACAGGCAGTGGTAGTGCAGGAGATATTGAGATTAATACAGCTTCTCTAACAGTGACTAATGGTGCTGAAATATCTGCTAACACGGGTTCTAACTCTATAGATGCCAGTAACGAGGAAAATGGAGTTGGAGGCAATATCATAATTGAAGCGACAGAAAGAATTAACTTAGACAACGATGGCAGGCTATCAGTAGAAACCAGAGGTGCTGGAAAAGCTGGAAATATAGAGATTTACTCTCGTGAAGTTAATGTCACTACAAACTCTCTAATTAGTGCCGATGCCAGACAAGAAGCCACCAATAGAGAAGCAGGAGGTAACATCACTATCGACACCAACACCCTTAATATCTCAAGTTCAGAAATATTCGCTCAAACCCAAAGTGAAACTCCCGCAGGTACTATTACTTTGAAGCCTTACAACAATAACTCAGGTCTCAACATCAACTTCACTAATACAAGCACTATCTCTGCCAACACCGAATCTATAGGAGAGGGAGGCAATATCTTTATCAGTGCTCCAGAAACTATAAACATCATAGGAGATGGCCAAATTATTGCCGGAAGTGATGGTGCTGGAAAAGCTGGAAATATAGAAATAAATAGCCAACAACTCACTATTGCTGAAAAGGCTAAAATTCGTGTCTCCACAATAGAAAACAGCTCTAATACAGAAGGAGGTAAAATCTCCATCTCTGCTAACACAATCAACCTCTTAAGTTCAGAATCATCAGAATCACAATCAGCAATATTTGCTGAAACCGAGAGCGAAACTTCTGGAGGTACTATTACTTTCCAGCCATACGAGGATAATTCAGACATAGAAATCAACTTCAGTAACCAAAGCACTATCTCTGCTCGTACTTTATCTACAGCAACAGGAAATGCAGGGAATATTAATATCAGTGCCCCAGAAAAGGTTAAAATATCAGGAGATGGCAAAATTTCGGCAGAAAATTCAGGAGCAGGAAGGGGAGGTAACATTACAATTGAAGCTACAGAAAGTATAGAGCTGAGAAACCTGGAGATCTCAGCCGAAAGCACATCAACATCCACAGGCAATGCAGGTGAAATTAGAATTGAAACTCAAGAGCTGACAATAGCTGACGCAACAAGTATTAACGCCTCCACCGAAGGAACAGGAAATGCTGGAGCGATCGACATCGACACCCAAACTTTTACCCTAGAAACAGGAACAAGTCTCACCACAGAAACCGAAAGTGCTGGACAAGCTGGAGATATTACTATTAATTCTGAAAGACTCACCATAGGAAAAGACGCAGAAATAAGTGCTACTGCTTTAGAAGGAGCAACTAATACAGAGGCAGGAGGCAACATCACTATAAACGCCAACGACGTATTGATATCAGGTATCCTGGGAATATTTGCCGAAACAGCAGGAGACTCACCCGCAGGTACACTCCAATTTAACCCTTATGAAAACAACCCCAAGCTTAACATTAACTTTACAGAAGAAGGCTTCATATCTGCTCGGACTACATCCACAGGAAACGGAGGTAACATCAATATATTCGCTCCAGAAAATATCAACATTTCAGGAGAAGGCAGAATAACAGTTGAAACCGAAGGCAGTGGAGACGCAGGTATCATCAACATTGAAACAGAAAACCTGACAATAGCCGAAAACACGACAATATCAGCAGCCACATCCAACACGGGAGATGGAGGCAGCATCAATATTAACTCTAACCAAACATTCCAACTAGAAGGTCAAATAATTACAGAAACAAAAGGTACAGGAAATGGAGGCATTATCACCATTAACATAGGAGAAATGAACGCTCCCAATAGCACCATTTCAGCTCAAAGTACCAGTGCAGGAAACGCTGGAGAAATTAACATCTCAGCCGAAAAAAACATCACCACAGGCATTATCACCTCCGAAGCAAATAATCAAACCGAAACCGCTGATGGGGGTAACATTAGTATTATCAGCGAACAAGGAGAAATTAATGCTACTCAACCAATTCAATCATTTTCTAACCGAGGCAACGCTGGAGATGTCACCCTCACTGCACAAAACGACATTACCACCAATATTATTAGTTCCCACGGCCAACAACAAGGCGGTCAAATTACTATTACATCAGAAACTGGAAACATAGACACCAGCAATGGTGAATTTCTTGCTAACTATTCAGGAGGAGGTGATGCAGGCAATGTTACCCTAACTGCACCTCAAGGAAATATTACCACAAGCGATATCTACTCCTTCGCTGACAGAGACGGAGGTCAAATAACTATCAAAGCCGGAAACAATATCAACATCACAGAAGATAGCAACATCATATCAGCATCCGAACCCCCAGAAAAAGAGGGGGAGAGTGGGACTGAGGAAGTGTGGAGAGGCGGAGATATTATTCTCGAAGCAGGAAACAACATTAACAGCACAACTGCCCAAATATATTCCGGTGCAGATATTGGCGACACAGGAAAAATCGACATTATTGGGGAGGGCGCCATAGAAACAGGTCAAATCGACTTAGCATCAGGGTTTGTTAGAGAAGAAAGAGCAGTAAACAACAACTTCACTCTTATTCCCTTACCCGAAGGAGAAGCTACCCAAGGAGTCGCCGGAGATATCACCCTCCGCAGCAACAACAGCACAATAGACACCACTGCCGGAACCATAAACTCCCGTTCCCCAGACGGCACAGGAAATATTATCCTCAACGCCAGAGACAACATTACCACAGGCAGATTAGAAGCAAGCGCCCTCAACGACTCCCAACCTACCACAGGCGGAAATGTTGAAATCATCAGTCAACAAGGACAAATCAACGCTACCGAAGCCATAGAAACCTTTTCAGCACAAGGCACTGCCGGAAATGTTAACATTATTGCAGAAGGTTCAGTCAACATAGAAAACATACTCTCCCAGGGAACAGAAGGAGGAGGAGATATTATTATAGACAGTCGCAGTGAAAACAGCATAAACGCCCAAGGAGCATTAAACACATTTTCCACAGCAGGAACAGCAGGAGACGTCACCCTCACATCCCCAGGCAGCATAAGTATTAACGGTATTCGCTCAGATGGAATGGAACAGGGAGGCACTATTACAGTAGAAAGTGAAATAGGTGAGATTAATTCGACTGGCGATATAGAGTCATTCTCAGAGCAAGGAGTAGGAGGAGATGTCAGACTCAATGCTTCTCAAAGTGTAAATTTAGTAGATGTATCATCCTTTGGAGCAACAGAAAGTGGAGACTTAATTATTGAAAGTAGCACAGCAACAGTGAATACAGGAAACGTTACTACACAAGCAGAGGGACCTAGTGGTAACGTCATAATTAATGGTACTCAAATAACCACAGGCAACTTAAGTTCTTTAGGTACTACCGGTGCAGGTATTATCCAACTAGAGGCAACTGACGGTTCCATCACTACTCTCGACTTAAACTCAATTGCTCCAGAAGGAGAAGCAGGAGGTATTGATATAGATGCACCAGGAGATGTCACAACGGAAGATCAAGCTGTAATTTCTGGGGATGGAGATGCCCAAATTGATACTAACATCGGAGGAAATTTAGACGCTGATACTCAGACAGTAGAAGCAACTAATGGAGATGCTGAGATTGATAATCAAGTAGATGGTAACATCAATATTGACTCTCAAACAGCCGTTGCTAATGATGGGGACGCAACTATTAACAATACAGCAGAAGTTATAAATATTGACTCTCAAACAGCCGTTGCTAATGGTGGGGACGCAACTATTAACAATACAGCAGAAGTTATAAATATTGACTCTCAAACAGCCATTTCTAATGGTGGGGATGCAACTATTAACAATACAGCAGAAGTTATAAATATCCCAGAGCAAATAGCGATCGCTCCAGACGGAACGGAAACAATTACTAATACTGAAAGTAACGATACGACTACACCCATGATTTCTACTAATAATTCTATTTTTATAGTCGAAACCAGCCCCTCCACAACAGTAGATATAACAACAACTACCTTTACAGACACCACTCAAACTAATACAAATACTAATATTATTTCCACTATCACTCCCAGTAATAATAATCAAACAACTAATACAGGTACAGCTCAAGAACAAACAGAGGAATCTATCAACAATACCACTGACACTCAAGAAATATTAAACATAATTGACACTGTTAATACCAATCCTCTCACAGTAGCCACAGGTTCAGACCAAGTAGTAACCATGTTAGAAGAAAACCGCATCAAAGAATATTCAGATTATTTTGGAGAAGACTTTAACGAAAAATTAGTCAATACGCAAAACGTCCGAGATATTTTGACTGACATGGCTGCTCAAACCGGAAAAGAATCAGCCATTGTTTATATTAATGCTTATTCTGACCAAATACAAATCATATTATTTACCAAAGATGGTCAGCCAATTCTCAAAACAATTCCCACAGTAAATCGTCAAAAATTGAAACTAGCTGCTATTAGATTCATGGCAGAAATTATTGACCCCACAAATCGTCAATCAACAAGTTATTTGCCATTATCTCAAAAATTATATAACTTGTTAATTGCACCAATTTCAGATGAATTAGAAGCAGCAAATATTGATACTATTTTATTTAGTATGGATAGTGGTTTTCGTCTGTTACCTTTGGCAGCTTTACATGATGGAGAACAATTTTTAATTGAGAAATATAGTATGAGTTTAATTCCGAGTGTGAGTTTAATGGATAGTCGCTATAATTCTGTAAAAAATACCAAATTATTAGGAATGGGAGCTAGTCAGTTCATCGATAAATCTCCTTTACCTGCTGTACCAATAGAGTTACAAACTATTTCTAAGAAATTGTGGCGAGGAAATATTTTTTTAAATGAAGAATTTACTAAAAATAATCTGATTAATGAATTGTCCAATGGTTTATATCCGATTGTTCATTTAGCGACTCATGCAGAATTTAGAGCCGGAAAAGCCAGTGATTCTTATGTGCAGTTATGGGATGATAAATTACGTTTAGATGAAGTCCGAAAATTGAGATGGAATAGTGAAAAGTCAGAATTATTAGTATTATCTGCTTGTCGTACTGCAGTGGGAGACAGTAACGCAGAGTTAGGTTTTGCCGGGTTAGCGATCGCAGCGGGAGTTAAATCTGCTTTGGGTAGTTTTTGGTTGGTGAGTGACGAAGGTACTTTAGGGTTGATGACAGAGTTTTATGCTCATTTGAGTAATGTTAAGATTAAAGCAGAGGCATTACGAGAAGCACAGTTAGCGATGTTAAGGGGAGAAGTGGTTGTAACAGATGGTATCTTAAGGGGTTCGGGTAGTCGTGGGAAGGTGAGTTTGCCATTAGAATTAGCAAGTATTCAAAATAAGAATTTTGCTCATCCTTATTATTGGGCAGGGTTTACTATGGTTGGTAGTCCTTGGTAGCCCATATCAAATCCGGTAGCATTGATGTAATTAGATAAAGAGTGTGGGGAGAGTGGGAAGATGGGGAAATAAGCGTGCATATTTAGCAATAGCTGAAGATGGAACATTTTTTTATACCGAATTAAGCGGATTTGATCTTAAAGGCGATCGCGCTTTGCGTGTGCCACTACACTGCTTGAGATAGGATTTTGATAACAAACCAGAAAATCTAAGCAAAAACATCAGTAAACTGTTCAATTCCTTCATCAACCAGTTGCCGAAACCGCTGCACTGCTACCTCTCCATCGTAACTAGTCCAACGATCTACCAAACTCCAACGCATAAGGTAAATCACCACCGCCTCAAAATCGAAGTAATGTCCGAAACTAAAGCGATTTAGTATTTTCCAGGTGAGTTCAAATTGTAAGCGTTCGAGAGCTACTGATTCATTAGCCTTAAGCAGTCGATTTGCTTCCAAAACCCAAGGCAACATCATGTCTAAGCCAAATCCTGGATCATTCCAGTTCCGTTCGATAGAGTTAACCCAACGCCCCACTCCCCAAGGTTGACCTACAGGTGGCGCAGTTTCCCCACGATGACGACGACGCAAAGCCACAAGGATAGTACGCAAGTCAAGGCGACAACTAATAATCCCCTCCAAAGTAGGATTGTGAATTTCGGCCAACAACTGGTTAGCTTCAGCAACAAACTGGCTATCGGTTCGTTCCCTTGGCTGTTCTGACCAAGCAATCAAGTTAGCAATTCGGTTGAGTCGTTCTGCATCTTTAGCATCTAATAGTTTCAACCGATTTTCTAGCTTGAGACGGGATAGAGGAGTTTGTGTCGAGCCAAATAGCTGGCCGAGGGGAGGTAAACTAGACATTAGGGTGACATATTTAGGCATTATATCAAATCTGGTAGCATGGTTATTGTGAGGTAAGGAAGAAGGAAGAAGGAAGAGGGAAGAAGGCTTAAAAGCCGGAAAAACTTACATTTCTTGTCGATATTCACGTTTGGGTTTGCACAAACAATACCAGCAGACATAATATTATTTGACGATCCCTTCGAGAAGTGCGCGAAAACGAGGCTGGAGATGTTCAAGAATTACCTCGGCAATGGCAGCATCGCTGAGGTCTAACACAACTTCTTGATCGATTAACCGTAGTTGTAATCCCCCTTTATTGTCCTTACTAACGCCAAAACTTATGCCTTCCCGCAGCAAATCTTGATTAATCAGGCGGATAAAATGGGTGAGTATCCCTTTCTCCAGTGCTTCGGGATTGCGACTCAGTTCTTCAAGACCTTGAACCTTCCGGGGTAGCAACACTTCCACTTGTTCAGCTACAGCTACTGTCTCCTTGACCGAACCAACCACTTCCAAAATCAGCTTTTGCAGCAGTTCGGGTTTCTCGGTTTCCGCACCGACTAAGCGTTGAACTTCTCCGGTAAATCTTTGGGTTAATTGGCTTTTGAGTGTCAATACCGTATCGCGGAAAGCAACTTCTAAAGCTTGATTTGCTGCCCGTTCCAAGTTTTTAGACTCTTCTCTAGCTTGCTTGACAATCTGAGCAGCTTGCTTCTCGGCTTCCTTGACAATCGAATCAGCGCGGTCTTGCGCCTCTTGGACAATCTGTTCTGCTTGGGTACGACCGCTATTGACACCTTCATTGCGTAAGCGATCGATTAATGCCTCCACACCAGAGGCCACCTGAGCCGAATTGGATGTTTTGTTTTTCGTCAAAATAGTAACCTCCTTATACCAATTTCATCAACTTAGGCGACGCTACTTATCTTATTCTTTATGTGAAATAATGTCCTGAAATTACTGTAGTGTCAAAGTTTTGCAGCCCAAAAAATCTTACTTTTAACTTTTAACTTTTAACTTTTGACTTCCGTTAAACGGTATTACTGCGGTATTCCCTGACCTAGTACCAGTGCAAACACAAGGGCAAACACGGCAAAGCCCTCCACAATAGCAGCGGGGGCCAGAGCCAGACCAAAGATTTCCGGTTTGTCTTTAGCTGCGGCGATCGCCGAGGCACAGGCAAGACCTTGGTAAACAGCGGTCAGGAGGAAGGCTAAACCCGCTCCCAGTCCAATGCCAAACAGACCGCCAGCAGCTTCTGCTGTGATGTTAGGGCGATCGAGGGCAAACATAACCACAATCCCATAAATGGACATGGAAGAAGGCAGAGCCGACAGTCCCACAAAGCGACCATAGCCACCCTTGAGTTCTATCATGGCACCAATGGCTGCCTGTCCTGCGATGGTACAGCCGATGGCACTGCCGATCGCCCCTAAGCCAACGGCAGAGTATAACCCAAACCATCCCAATAGAATTACAAATTCATCCATTACTATGCTCCTTTTTTGTAAAGGCATGAAATGGGTATCCTTCCTCTGAAAGACCCCAGTTAAAAAACTCAATCACATTCAGACGTACACCATGAACAAAACAGGCTAAGATAGCCATACCTAAATTGATGGTATGGCCTAGCAACAGAATCAGCGGACCGAGCAATAGCCCCAGTTCCGGTATCGCCGCCATCACCTGTTGCGCTAAGGTATTGAAGGTAACTGCCAGGGAACCACTGGCAAGTCCCAGAGCAAACAGTCGTAGATAACTCAAGACATCGCCGAAGAGCTTGGTAATTCCTGTCAATGCACCGAATCCATCTACGAGTCGCAAGGGAAATTTTTGGCGACTGCCGAGAAAAGCCCCCAAGAAGACCACAAAAAAACCACCCGCTAACAGACCAATAGCCAAGTTCTGCCAGCCCAAAATCACCCAGGTAAAGCCGCCGAAGATAACTGCAATCCAGCCGATCGGTTGGGCTTTACCCGGAAACCCGACGGCACGATAGGCAACAACAGCGTTGGCAAAAGCCAAATGCAGACAGCCAATAGTGATTGAAAGCTGCATCATCCCATCAAAATTTTGGAGATTCAACACATTGAGGCTAGCCAGCAATGATCCGTTCCCAGGCGCAACACCAAAATAACTCCCAACCATCACTCCATAAATGACTGACGCAGTGAGAATCACTACAGCATAGATGCGAGTGCTTCTGCCACTGGCACTTTGTCCCATCTGCTTCCAGAAATAGATCAGTCCTACCCACAACAACAGTGCATAACCTGCATCAGCCAGAATCATGGCAAAAAATAGGGCAAAGGAGAAGAAGACAATGGTTGAGGGGTCCCAAGTCCGGTAACCGGGAGTCTCATAAAAGGTAACTAGGGCTTCTCCTCCTTTCAAGGTGGGTGGATTTTCCATCAGCGTTGGTGGTGTTTCTTCTGGTTGAGGGGGTTCGGCCAGGAATGCTAGTCCCTCCTGCTCGGAAAACAGTTCTAGCTGCTTTAAGTTTCGCTTGGGCATCCAACCCTGAACCAAGAAGAAGCCTTCCTCTTCTTTCGTTTGCCCGCTCGCCTCTTGCAGAACTGCCTGATCTTCAGCACGAACTAAATTTTTAGACAGCAAAAAGATCCAGCGACTCAGTGCTTCTTGCTCTGCCCAAATTTCATCTAGCTCAATTTCCACCTGTTCTAACTGGCGTTGTAGTTCCTCTGGAGAAACTGAGCCAGCGTGAGTGCGGGGGACAGGTAAAACATTTGAGGGGGGTTCTTCTTTGGCTATAATCACCACATAGACATTCAGATGATCCTCTCCCACTATCTGCCAGGGAAGTTCAATCTCCCGAATATGTTTGGCTTTTGTGTGGGGCACTTGGTAAAACCAAAGTTGGTAGCCACCCAACTCATCTAAGTCTGGCAAAGTGAAGTTGCCCCAAGGTTCCAGGTTTTTGAGTCGATTAGCTAGGAAAAGGCGTTTGTCCTCTGCCTCCCTCTGCTTCTGCTTATTAACCTGTACCTCTGCTAAGAACTGATCGAGATCGAACTGTGCCTCATCCCGCACTTGATGTCGCCGTCGTGGGACATCCATAATATAGTGTAGAGCTTTTTTAGCATCTTCATAGCGATCGCTTGACCCAAATTCCGTTTCTTTGGGTAGCGGCTGCATAGGAATGAGGTGCATACAGCCCAATGTCTGCAAGCCTTCGAGTACCTTGGGCTTGTCAATTCCTAACCCAAAAACCGTAACTTTGTTTAAGGTAATAATACTCATCCTGCCTGCTTCTCCTTTTTCCGTTTAGCTAACTTGGAGTTAACAACACCTGCTCGTTCCGCATCGGCTAAATATATCTGAATTTTTTTAATATTAGCCTTGGTATGAGGAATGAGAACTTTGTCAAACAGATTAAACCTTTGGGTAATTACTCGTTCTGCTTGATGGAGTAACTTGACTCGCTGTTGTCCTACCTGTAGTTCGATTTCCGCTTCTAGGGCAACTCGCAACAATTCAACCAAACGATCTACCCAAAATGGTTTGCCCAGAAGTGCATAATCATCTACCTCAATTTTAATTTGGTTAATTTTGGGTAGCCAAGTCCCCATGACATTTTCTTGTACAAGATCGACTCCCGTAACTTTCACCAGACTGTTGAGATTGATTGAATCATTAGAGAGCATGGGTAACTCGTTAGCGATCGCTGATTGTAGTTCCTCTAGTTGCTGTTGAGTTTGGGCAATCTTTTCCCTAGCTTTGGCTCGTTCGGCACTGATTTGGCGACGTTTGAGATCTAGGGAAGGTAAAACATTCTCAAAGGTTTTCAGTTTTTGTTTCTGTTTAGTCAGAGATGCTTTTGTTAAGGATAGTCTAGCCATTTAAGATATCCTCATAAGATAGGGAGATTAGTATTTCTGTGGGATGAAACGCCTTTCTTCTGAAGAAAGCTCATCGTCGTACTTGTTGTCCATCTTCCTCTCTCCTAGTTTGACTTTTTTTGGAGTTACATCTTCATAAGGAATTAAACTGAGGAAATGGGAGATACAATTAAGACGGGCGCGTTTTTTGTCATCTGCTGGGACAATATACCAGGGTGCATGATCGGTATCAGTGGCAAGAAACATAGCATCCCTTGCCTGGGAATAATCATACCAACGTCGGTATGATTCTAGATCCATCGGGCTTAACTTCCAGATTTTACGCGGATCGTCAATACGGTCTTTAAAACGCTGTTCTTGCTCTTCCATACTGGTATCTAACCAATACTTAATCAGTTGAATCCCTGAGTCTACAAGCGCATTTTCAAAAGCGGGTGTATATTGCAGAAAGCGCACATATTCTAGCTTAGTACAAAAGCCCATCACTCGTTCTACTCCGGCACGATTGTACCAACTGCGGTCAAAAATTACAATTTCTCCAGCCGCCGGGAAATGTTGGATATAGCGTTGGAAATACAACTGGGTTTTTTCCCGTTCTGAAGGAGTCGGTAAAGCAATAACGCGGAATACCCGGGAGCTAACCCGTTCCGTTAGTCGCTTAATGATACCGCCTTTTCCGGCTGCATCTCGTCCTTCAAAGACAACGATAATTCTTAGTCCTTTTTCTTGCACCCAGTATTGTAATTTAACCAGTTCGCCATGAAGCTTAGTTAATTCAGTTTCGTATTCTTTGTTCGACAGTTTTGGATGCTTGTCTGAAAGATTTTTGTGTTCTTTTTTCATGGAATTATTTCTCCATGGGACAGACTATTTGGCTACACTTTTAGACTCTAGTTTTTTAGGAAAATATTTATTGATGAGTGCCTGTTTCATCAATAATTCTTGGGGTTCAAAACACTCTGATAAGGTTTGCCAAGCTAGATCTAGTGCCTGTTCCAAGGCCAGAGAAACATTAATATCCATAAATCTTTTTTGGAACAACTCACCAAATTTTAATAACTTATGATCATATTCAGATAAATCAAAAGCCATGGCCTGTTTTTGTTCGGCATCCGTAGCACCAGAGTAAAAACGAATCATGGTATTCATAATTTGACCATGATCTTCACGAGTTACTTTCCCAATCACATTTTGTTTGAGTCGGGACAGAGAACCAAAAGGGTCAAGTTTGCCATCATGCAAGTAGAATTGTCCCTCAGTAATGTAACCTGTATTATCAGGAACAGGATGAGTTACATCATCTCCTGGCATGGTAGTCACGGTAAGCACCGTCACCGATCCCCCTTGAGCGTAGTCCGCTGCTTTTTCATAGCGACGTGCTAGTTGGGAATACAAATCTCCTGGATAACCTCGGTTGGCAGGGACTTGATCCATGGAAATACTAATTTCTTTGAGGGCATCAGCAAAGGCCGTCATATCTGACAGTAAAACTAAAACCCGCTTACCTTCTTCTACGGCAAAGTGTTCTGCCACTGCTAATGCCATGTCTGGAATCAACATCCGTTCCACGATCGGATCGGAAGCCAGATTAACAAACATCACCGTCCGCGAAAACACCCCTGCATCTTCAAAGGCTTGACGAAAGAAATAATAGTCATCGAAAATTAACCCTAGTCCCCCAAAAACCACAATATCTGCATCAGCTTGAACCCCAATACGAGCTAGAAAGGGGTTAAAGGGTTCCCCTGAAACCGAAAAAATTGGGATCTTTTGGCTTTCCACTAGACAGTTAAAAATATCGATCATGGGAATATTGGTCCGGATCATCTTCGAGGCTAAGATGCGCCGCATGGGATTAACTGATGGCCCACCAATGGTAACTTTGGGATCTTGTGACAATTCTGGCCCACCGTCTATAGGTTCTCCGGTTCCCCTAAACACCCTTCCCAGAATATTTTCTGAATAGGTTACTTTCATGGGATGACCCAGAAAACTTACGGATGAATCCGTTGAAATCCCTTTAGTACCTTTAAACACCTGGAGAGCAACAGTATCTTCTTTAAGGTTAATAACTTGAGCTAAAGAGAGGCTCCCATTACTATTCTCTACCACGGCCAAGTCCCCGAAGCGTGGGCTATTCTCTTGCTGGTGGGCAGTCTCAGGAACTTGAACGCGGATAATGTCGCCGATAATCTCCAAAATCTTGGAATAACGAACAAGTGCTTGTAGCATGAGATGATTTCTTTCAATTAATGAAAGTCTAACCTGTCTTTATCTTAAATTCCTCAAGTAGTAATATGAGAAAATTCACCACCAATTGTATCAATTTTTAATATTTGAAAATAAGAATATAAATTAAAATAAAATAGATATTATTTTGACTTATAAACAGTCAAAAGTCATAATTCATATCACCAACAGTTATATAATTAGAAGCTCGTAGTAGGGCTTTAGCCGATATATGATAGTGCTAAAGCCCTACTACAAACAAAACACAAACTTTTTTATTACTTTATATTCATATCACAGTAGTAGGGTGCTTTGACATCTCCAGGGGTTGAAACACCCTGGATTCTGTGGCAAATCCACCGCAAATGGGATGGGGCGTTTAAAGTGCGGAATTTACTTCCGCACGCAGCCACTCATAAATCCACATTTGCTTAAAGCCTGTCAACAGACTCCTAAACTCCTCGGCATAGATCGAAATCTAGCTGTGAGTTTACTTTTTTTTGTTAGCTTTCACGAGTGGTTTTACTCAAGATGTTGGAGCAATAAATCGCTGCTCTAGCTGCCTACTTGCTTTTCCTACGGAATGCTACGCAAACAGCCGTCGTAGGAAGTTAATTCCCCGTCTCCTGTCCACCGGAATTTTACCGCACTAGCGCTCTTGTCATGGCGACAAACCTTGTTCCTTATTCCTCTAGTATAGCAGATTTTTACTTCCGGTTAAAACCCGCGTGTCGTTATTCAACCAGCCGTTAAAACGGGCGCTGCGTACTTCCTCCCGTCGTTTTTTTAGGTTTTGCTAATGCAAAGCTCCGCTTTTCACGTTCTGTAGGAAAACCCTGCGCCATATGTTTGCGGAGCATTCCGTCAGGAAAAAGCGATCGCGTAATCCACCCAACCTTAGTTGAGTAGGGAGTAGCGATGGCTATTAGCTGAACTTGCTTATTTAATACATTGTGAAGTTGGTACGATAATAGTATCGACTAGCTTGCGTTATTTGCTGAATAGTCAGTGGAATAAAGATCATAAAATGACTCTACAATACAATAAATTCCTCTTCACTAAGTCTCATTATCCTAGCGTCTTCATGCACTCCAATTTCTCTGCTTCCTAGCCCCTTCCTCGCCTCCAAATATCGTCTCCCTTCTCCACTATGGTGATCTGCATACTCTCTGAGGACTCTTATAGCAAATCCAGGATCTGCAGCGAACATAGAATCGAAATCTGAAGATGAATAAGAGAATTCAGAGCGCGGTGGTTTCGGCGACGGCGACAGTGAGTCACGAGTAGTAGGGAGAGTAGATATGTCGGTGGCAGTAAGCGGTAAAGGTTGAAAGTCTTTTGCTTGGTGTTGTATTTTTTGACTGGACATTTTTTTTGTTTTTTTTTAGGTTGTTTCGTTCTACTTAAGTTTACACCACAATATTGACCTTCCGCACGCTTTTTTTCCAATCTTTACTACATTTTCACATAGCACTCAGCCCCTCTGTAGTTTCATGGTTAGGTTGCTTCGGCTTCAGCTAAAATGAAAGAAGGAGCCAAGAGTCACAATGAAAGTAGGGGCGGGTTTAACCAAAAGCTTTGATAGTAGCAATTTTTTCAAGAATTAAGAATTTAGAATTAAGAATGCGCGAATTACCTCTCCTTGAAAAGAAGAGGATTGACGAAGAGGAAAATTTTTATTTATTATCCCCTTAAAAGGGGAGGCTTTAAACCACAATATTTCGGTAAAATAAAGGTTTGTCAATTTGTCTTTCTATTAGATGATAAAGATGAGTGAAAACTCTTGGTTGAAATTTACTACTAATATCCCTTCCTAAGTAAGTATTGAATTTTTTAGTCGCTATAATTTCTTTAATTGCTGCAAAAGGGTTGCAAAAAAAATAATTTCAGGTTTAGGCAAGTCACTTGCTTTGTAAGCAACTCTAATTGCTGCTGAAATTTTTCCTCGATCAATGGGTTGAGTTAGTGTTGCTATTGCTTTCCACTTTTCTATATACTTTGAAAGCAATATTTCTTGTTCTGGGAATAACTCAGATACGATCTGTTTTGGCATCTTACTTACACGTTTTGCCATGACTTCAAGAATAATCTCAAGGTACTTAACTTGAATTATATCGCAGTTGGGGTACTATAAAATGTCTAAATTTTTACTCTTATTCCGGATTATTAGCCCTTTTTCTTGTTTAATAGATTTATACCTATTTTGATAACTCTGAAAAAACTATGAATAATCAAGCTAGTGCCCCTATTAATACTGAAAATTATTTATTAAGAAGCGTACATACAAATAATTTCCCT
This sequence comes from Dapis purpurea BLCC-M126, assembly GCF_050015975.1. Lineage (NCBI taxonomy): Bacteria > Bacillati > Cyanobacteriota > Cyanophyceae > Oscillatoriales > Microcoleaceae > Dapis > Dapis purpurea. The sequence continues at coordinate 28,061 of NZ_JBNHER010000266.1, forward strand.
AATATTTTAGACCAGTTAGGCATATCTTTAGTTGTTTCTACTTATCAAGCAGGTAAATTAATTGTATTGCGTGCCGATAATGGAGTAATTAATACTCACTTTCGCACTTTTAATAAACCTATGGGATTAGCAGCAAATCACGAAAAAATTGCCCTGGGAACTGCTTATCAAATTTGGGATTTTCGCAACGTTCCAGCAGTGGCAGGAAAAATAGAACCACAAGGCAAACATGACGCTTGTTATTTACCGAGAAATATTCATATAACTGGAGATATTGATATTCACGAAATGGCTTGGGCAAAGGATGAATTATGGTTTATTAATACTCGTTTTTCTTGTCTTTGTACTCTCGGTCATCCTAATAGTTTTGTCCCTAGGTGGCGACCTCCTTTTATCACTGGATATGACTTGACAGACCGCTGTCATTTAAACGGACTTTGTTTAAAAAATGACCAGCCAAAATATGCTACAGCTTTAGGAGAAACTGATACTTCAGCAGGGTGGAGAAAGAATAAAGCTAATGGTGGAATATTAATGGATATAGAAACAAATGAAATATTAATTCGGGGTTTATCTATGCCCCATTCTCCCAGATGGTATCAAGAACAATTATGGTTATTAGAATCGGGAAATGGCAGTCTAGCAAAAGTCGATTTAAACCAGAGAAAATTAGAAACAATTGCTAAATTACCAGGGTTTACTCGCGGTATAGATTTTTGGGGAAATTTAGCATTTATTGGTTTATCTCAAGTTCGAGAAACTGCTGTTTTTACTGGGATGCCGATTACTCAACTTCAAGAAAGAATTTGTGGAGTTTGGGTAGTAAATATTTTAACTGGAGAAACTGTCGCTTTTTTAAGATTTGAAGCTGGAGTTCAGGAAATATTTTCTGTGGCAGTTTTGCCCAATATTCGTTTCCCAGAAATTATTGAATGGAATGAAAATTTATTGGCTAGTTCCTATGTTTTACCAGACGAAGCTTTAGCAGAAACAGTCAAACCAACTTCAGAAATAGCTATGGCAGAGACTCATTTAGTTAAAGGAAACCAGCTATATCAAGAAGGTAAATTATTAGAAGCGATCGCTGCTTATCAAGAATGTCTGAAGTTACAACCAGATTTGACTAGAGCTAAATATAATTTGGGTGTAGCTTTAGGAGATAATCAACAATATGAAGCAGCAATTAATTTTTTACAAGAGGTAATTAATACAGAACCAGATAATGCCGATGCTCACAATAGTCTTGCTTATGCTTATAGTCAAAAAGGTGAGTTAGAAGGAGCAATTAAACATTATGAAAAGGCAATTAATCTCAACGGTAGTTTTGCCAAAGCACATTTTAATTTAGGCATGACATTGTTGAAAAATGGAGATTTAAAACGTGGATTTGCAGAATCTGAATGGCGCTGGCAAACATCAGAATTTACTCCCTTTCAATGTCCTCATCCCCGATGGAAAGGGGAAGATATTAGCAATAAAACTTTATTAGTTCATACGGAGCAAGGAGCAGGAGATGCTATTCAATTTATCCGTTATATTCCTCTCGCAGCAAAACGTTGTCAAAACATTATATTAGTATGTCCGCCAGAGTTAATTCCTCTATTTAAAAATATCCCAGAAATTGATAAATTAATGCCACCCGGAGAACTACAATTATCAGAATTTGATATCTATGTACCTTTGATGAGTTTACCCTATATTTTCGTCACAACTTTAGAAACAATTCCTGATGATATTCCCTATCTCCAATTCACAAATAGTCATCATATAAATATTACCAATACGGAATATAAAGTAGGCATTGTTTGGGGTGGTAGTCCTACTCATAAAAATGATTATAATCGTTCCTGTAAAATCACAGACTTTTTACCTATTTTACAAGTCCCAGGAGTAAAATTTTACAGTCTGCAAAAAGGAGAACGTACTAAAGAATTAACCCAACTTTCCAGCAACATTCAGATAGAAGATTTAGGTTCTCAGTTAAACAATTATGCTGATACAGCAGGAGTAATAGAGCAACTAGATTTGGTAATTACTGTTGACACTTCCGTGGCACATTTAGCAGGAGCGTTAGGTAAAAATGTATGGACTTTGTTATGTTTTAATCCTGACTGGCGTTGGTTACAAGAAGGAAAAAATACTCCTTGGTATCCAACAATGAAATTATTCCGTCAGTCTGAGTCAAGAGAGTGGCAAGAAGTAGTTGAAAAAGTAGAAGAGGAGTTGCAGAAAATTATGACAAGCAAAATGATTATAAGTGTGGAATAGAAGTTTAAACATAGGTGTTAGGAGTTGGAAGTGATAAAAAAAAATTAATTTTTCAGTTATTTATTGGTAACTAAAATAATCTTTTTAATCTAGCATCTATTTAATTTTACTAGTTCACTTTAGGGGTTTGGTCACCAAACCCCTAATTTAGTTATGAACATATTTATATTTTGGATATTGTTTCATAGCTAATACTAAATCTCATTTTAACAATACAGTCAATAATTCTTAGTGAGATTAAATCCAGTTAAATAATTCTTATTGTGACAGTTGGCAATCAATCCCAAGCTCTTCGAGATTGTTTCCTTCCACTCCGTTCCAGTCGCAATGACCCTTGTAGTAACTAATTAGTCGGATATCATCAGTTTAGGTTGATAGAAAAATGGTATAAGGTTGAAAATTTAAGTTAGTATTTATTTGTAATGTACAAAGGAATTTTTTACAAATAAGATTCCTAGTATAATAGTCCTATTTGGGTTGTGTAAAAAATATCCACATAACAAGGCTAAAAAATTCAGACTCTTTAATCTCTGACTGGGAATTTTTCACAAATCATTTAGGATAGTTATATTAGGATTGTATAAAAAAATATTTCAGGCAAATAAGACCGAAGTTGTAGCACTGAAGTTGCGATTCCTGTCAAAAAAGTTAGTTAACTTTCTTCCTTCTTCTCTTTTCCTTATTTCTTCAAATTAACAAATATGACTACTTGTACAAACTGCGGACATAAAAATAGTATTTCCTCCCATTTTTGCTCTAATTGTGGTGCTTCTCTAGAGGAAGTAAAACCCTATCAACCAGAATTTACAGAATTAAAACCAGGAAGTAAATTAAGAAATCGCTACATAATTATTCGCCAAATAGGTCAAGGTGGATTTGGTAAAACTTACTTAGCAGAAGACACAGGTAGATTTAATCAAGCAGTAGTTTTAAAACAATTAACTCCCGGAAATAAAGGTACAGAATTTATTCAAAAAGCTGAGGAACTTTTCCAACGGGAAGCAATGACATTACATCAAATTAATCATCCTCAAATTCCGCGTTTCTGGGAATTTATTCGAGAAAATAAATGTTTATTTCTGGTACAAGATTTTATTGAAGGGAAAACATTAGAATCTTTACTAAATCAACGTCGAAAACAAGGTTATTTTTTTAGCGAAGTTGAAATAAATGACTTTATACGTCAAATTTTACCAGTTTTAAGTTATTTACATGGTCAAGGAATTATTCATCGAGATATTTCCCCTGATAATATTATTTATCGTGCAGATGATGGTTTGCCTATTTTGATAGATTTGGGTGGAGTCAAACAAATTGCTGCTGAAGTTTCTCACAAAGCAGATAGTTCAAAAAATGTTGTTTCTGCTGGTACTAAATTAGGTAAATTTGGTTATGCCCCTGATGAACAAATGCGCTTAGGAATTGTTGCACCACATAGCGATTTATATGCTTTGGCAGTGACTTGTTTAGTATTGATGACTGGTAAATTTCCCTCAGAATTAATTAATGCTAAAACAATGCAGTGGGAATGGAGTCAGGAATTAAAATTAAGTCCGAAGTTTGAGGGAATTTTAAATAGAATGTTGGCTTCTATTCCTGGCGATCGCTTCCAGTCAGCAGAGGAAATATTAGAACAGTTACAACCTCCAACTCCAGAAATTGTTGCGCCAACTCAAATTAGTAATCTTCAGCAAAACAATCAAGAAATTGAGACAAAAACAGCCTTAGTTGCTATTCGAGAACAAGGAAATATTATTCATGGTTCTAATGAGATACCAGCAGAAATTATTGGTTGGAATTGGGGTGGATTTTTATTACCTGGTTTTTGGTGTCTAACTAATCATGTTTGGGTAGGATTAATTGCTTGGATTGATTTAAGTTTTATCACCTTTGGTATGGGATGGTTACTGACAGGAATAGTTTTAGGTATTAAAGGAAATGAGTGGGCTTGGAAAAGTCGGCAATGGAAAAGTATTGCTGAATTTAAAAAACATCAGAGAATGTGGGCGATTATCTCTTTATTGTTAATTTCGAGTATCGGAATTATTGGGATTTTAGTGATTTTATTTGTGTTTGTTATTGCTGCTATTATTGCAGGGTAATTAATAGTATTGACTCTCAAAGCAATATGATATATTTGAGACGTAAAAATATTTTGCAGAATTTACGCCAAAATTTTTATTCTTCCCTAACCGTGGTTTAGGTGTTTTGCACCTCACTACAAGTAGAATTAGTATATACTTAAAAAAACAATTTTTTTGAAAATATAACTATCACTTATGATGAAAGTAAAACATCCAATTAATTTATCTAAAGCTACCACTTTTATATTTGTATCAGCACTCATGGTAGTCTACCAAAACTCTACTTTAGGTGCGTGGGTTTATTTAGCTCTACATGGTACTTATGGCATTTTATGGCTACTTAAAGACCGCATCTATCCAGACAAACAATGGGAACAAGAAATTCCTTTAGGAATAGGAATTATTATTTTTGGCTTAGTCTCTTTATATTGGGTAGCTCCCTACATTTTAATTAGCAGTGGAACTCAACCTCCAATACCGTTAGTAGCTGCTGCAATTTCTCTAAATATTTTTGGCGTTTTCCTCCACTATAGTAGCGATGCTCAAAAATATTATACCCTCAAATATAAACCAGGATTAATCACAGAAGGATTCTTTGCCCGTTGCCGAAATACTAATTATTTAGGAGAGATATTGATTTATCTTTCCTTTGCAATGTTAGCCCAACATTGGCTACCCTATTTAATTCTAGGAGGATTTATTGCCGGAATATTTATTCCCAATATGCTGAAAAAAGATAAATCTCTATCTCGCTACCCAGAATTTGCAGAATATAAGGCTAATTCAGGTTTAATTATTCCTCAACTATTTGGTGATAATTCTCTTAACCAAGAACCTCAAAAAGTTAGTGAAGAAAGTAGTTAAAATATTTGTTGAAGAAGAAATAAGTCAGAAATAAAAAATAAGAAGGGAAAAGTGGATGGAGATATGTTCTACCAAGATGCTTTACCTCTAAAAACCCCTAGTAATTTTAGACACCGATCATAAGGTTTAAGGTATTCAACCTATCAGAAAAAAGATAAAATGTTATTTGTAGGGAAGTTCCGTGGAACTTCCCTAATTTCCTTCCTCCTTCCTCTTTCCTCTTATTGATAACCAGAGATAATATTAATCATATTTAATTAATTACAAGTGAATGTTCCTGCAATACCTCTAGAGGTACAACCTCCAATGCTTTTTGATGAGTTGCTGACAAAACTACTGGTGATGCAACTCCATAGTCAAGCGCTTCTTTCCAACGAGATACACATAAACACCAGCGATCGCCTGGTTTTAAACCAGGAAATGAAAATTCCGGTCTTGGTGTACTCAAATCATTACCATGATGTTTAGCAAATTCTAAAAAATCTGCTGTTACTTCTGCACAAACAACATGGGAACCAACATCGGATACTCCTGTTTGACAATATCCATCTCGATAAAATCCAGTCATGGGAGAAGTGCAACAAATTTCTAGTTTTTCACCCAATACATTTAGTGCTTCTGTCATTTAAAAATAATTCCTCTAGATTATAGTTCATTTTTTTAGTTTACCAGAGATTAACTTGATTATTTTCCCTATCAAATAATATTATTTTGATCGGTTTTTTCTAGGCGATCGCTACTTTTTTGGTACTATTATTAGTAATATTTACATTCCTCAAATGCCATGCTAAAAAGAATCACGACTGTTGTTTTTTTATCTGCAATTTCTCTGTCTACTGTTTCAATAAGTGCAATTGCTCAAGACACTTCTTTGAAAGTGGGAATCGTACAAAAGTTAGTTACTGGAGACCTAATGTGTTATGCGACTTTGATAGATGAAAATGGTAAAGAACATAAAGATATAGGAGCTAGCTTTGAAATTTGTGCAGACCAGGATTATTACTTAAATAAAAAAGTTCAATTAACTTATCAAGAAGTCAATATTAACGATTGTCAAAGTAGTGAACCTTGTGGTAAAACTCGTAGAGAATGGATAATTTCAAAAATGAAAATAATACAATAAGGATCATACAGAGGAATAGGCTTAGTTTAACATAGTTATAAATATTTCTCAGCCTACCCTTTAGGCATTTGCCCTATTTTCAATATATGAGAATATGAATATATGAATACTCAATATGTGTTTATGTTTATCGGATTTTTGCTGGCATCATATTCGATTGTAGCTAACGATGCGATTCAAACCTTAGGCACTTTTTTAAGTTCCAATTCTCAGCGTCCTTGGTGGGTATTGTGGTTATTTGCTTGCTCTATTTTACTCGTAGTTTTTCTCTATAGCTGGAGTACAAATTGTGGAGATGTAGCTTATGGTCGCCTAGAAAATTTTCCTTTTCCTAAAAATTTTAGTTGGGTTTATATAGTTCCCCCTCTTGTACTTTTGTTTTTAACAAATTCAGGGATTCCTGTTAGTACAACTTTTCTGATTCTGACAGTTTTTGCTCCTGAAAATATCACAGGTATGCTGATAAAATCACTATCTGGATATGGGGTTGCTTTTGTCACAGCTATACTTGTTTATAAGTTAGCGACAAAATCTTTAGAAAATAAATTTATCAATACACCCTACAAAGAAGCACCTATTCAATGGGTAGTTTTGCAGTGGATGTCAACAGCATTTTTGTGGAGTCAATGGTTAATTCAAGACTTGGCAAATATTTTTGCATATCTGCCACGAAATCTTGATGCTTCAATGCTATTTTTTTCAATGTTTGTCATGTTAATTTTACACGCATTTATTTTCTACATAAATGGTGGTGAAATTCAACATATAGTTACCAGTAAAACTAATACTCAAGATATTCGTTCGGCAACAATTGTAGATTTTATTTACGGATTAATTTTGTTATTATTTAAAGAATGGAGCAAGATACCGATGAGTACAACTTGGGTATTTATCGGTCTTTTAGCTGGTAGAGAAGTAGCAATAACGCACAATTTCCAAAATCGTGAAATGAAAGAAACTGGTAAAATTATTTTCAGTGATGCTTTAAAAGCGTTTGCAGGTTTAGTGGTAAGTGTTATTATTGCTTTTGGACTGCCGGTGCTAGAACAAATGATTAGTAAGTAATACCAGCAGGAGTGACACAAAGGATGCTGGTACTATAGTAATGGTATAGGAAGTTTGGGGGATGTGGGGAGTGTGGGAAAAAAATGTATATTCTCACCATTACACGAGCAGGACTACCACACAAAGAAATATTAAATAGTTTTTTAAATTATTTGAGATTACAAGATATAGTTCCTAGAGTTGAGCCTAGGAACTATTAATTTTTTTTGGACATTATGATTAAATGTCCATTTTTCAGATAGAACTTGAAAATTATAGGTCCAGGAATTGTCAATAGAGTTATAGTACACTGGCAGTCTATCCTTATTAAGTGTTCAGAATGCCCCAATAATTCAGAGTGGAGCATGAAAACTGATACCCTAAACTAAAAATGGCCGTGAGGAGTTTAATAGATGAATATATCCAAAGATAAAGATGCCTTAGAGATACTAAAAGAAACTAGCCGGACTTTTTATATCCCTATTAGTCAACTACCATCTGGCTTAAAAGAGGCTGTGGCATCGGCTTATCTTTGTATGCGTGCCATTGATGAAATTGAGGATCATCCAGATCTAGATAACTTGACAAAGGCAAAATTGTTACGAAAGATTAGTCTTGTTTTACAGGAAGCAGTTGACCACTCCAGTTTCCTTAACTTTTCAGAGAAGTTAGACCTGAATATTAGTCACCTACCAGAAGTAACAACAAGAGTAGGAGAATGGGCAATATTGGCTTCAGACACCATAGCACCTAGGATTTGGGATGTAACTGCAGCAATGGCAGATAGGATGGCTTATTGGGCTGAAAATAATTGGACCATCCACACTGAATCAGATTTGGATCGTTACACTTTTAGCGTGGCAGGCGCAGTAGGTTTATTGCTTTCGGATTTATGGAGTTGGTATGATAATACTAATACTAATCGTACTCAGGCAATTGGATTTGGCCGTGGTCTACAGGCAGTAAATATTCTCCGAAACCATTCAGAAGATTTAGTTAGGGGCGTAGATTTTTTTCCTCATGGTTGGACTGCGAAAGATATGCAAGTTTATGCTCAACGTAATCTATTATTAGCTGATTCTTATACTAATTCTCTCCCTTCAGGACCAGCAAGAAATTTTTGTCAAATTCCTCTCACCCTTGCTCATGCGACTTTGGATATTTTAACAATGGGGCAAGAAAAGCTGACTCGTTCGGAAGTGATGGAATTAATTTCTCGTTGCAATAATTCTGGTTAATGTGAGACTTGTCGCTTTATAACTTAAAAAATTCCCAAAAACTTTGTTCTATAAGAATAGAGCATAGCTATTAGAAAATAAAAATACTTGAAATTATTGCTCTGTCTAGGTTAGAGCAATTTTTTTCCTCTATTTACCGTTAGCGAAAAATCTATTATTTAGTGTTTGTAATACCAATTCACTTTAAAAATGTCACAAATAGTTTCAAACTTTAGATGTGAAATAATTTCCTGAAATTACTGTAGCGTAAAAGTTATGAGTCTATAAAATCATAATGCATGACTTTTGAGTGTCTTGAGTGTGTCTTACATTCTGGAGGGGCTGTGTGCGGAATTACTTCCGCACTTTATACGCCCCGTAGGAGACCTCAGAATTACACACTCGCTTTTGAATTCCGTGAAACGGTATAAAGTAGGATTGATAAAGCGCTTTCCACTGTTATGAGGTATACTCATCGCGGGCAAGATGCCCACACTACAAGATTTTTATCATTTACCTTGTACTTCATTTGCCCGAAATCTGCTGTATCAATATCCAGCCAATTAAACATCAAGATTAGATAATTTGGATACAATTTCCATGTCAGTTTTGTAGTATAAATCAAAATAGTTAAGTTCCATTAAAAATACTTAAAACTATTCCTCTGTCTTGGTTAGAGCTTTTTTTCTATTTGCCGTTAGCGAAAAATCTATGATTTATAGAACTGACGCAGTAAATGGAGCTTTTTATATTCAGTAATTCTCCTAGTTATTGGCTCTTATTTGCCTCAAAATACTGAGATTTTCTGCGGAAATCCATAAAATTTCTTTACATAAAACGGTCGAAACCGTTGTCTGTCCCGCCATCTCCGCGTCCCCGCGTCTCAGCGTCCCCGTCTCCTACCCCCAGCAACCAATTTTTTCAGCAAACCCTACTTAATGCGTAAGTCCTGCAAGTAATGATTTTTCTCATCTACCTTCTGACATATTGAAGGGATGTATCAACAAAGCTCGTTACATCTTTAGGACTACCAAATATCGATCTTAGATAATTTGGATACAACTTTCATCCCACTTTAGTAGTATCAATAAAAATATAGTTAAGTGCTAGACAGTACAAATTTCTATGAAAAATTATTGCTAGCTAAAGCTTTCGGCGCTCTCAAGGTGACAAACCCTCTTGTAGAAAGTGTATTTTCTGCAAGCATTTTCCAGTAATACTTTCAGCCTTGAGATTACAGCACTTTGCCCGGATAGTGAAGTATAGTTGAAGACTAATCTCTCTTTCCTATTACTAAGGCAGTAAAACTTTGTATCTTACTAACTCCGAAACTCCTGTAAGTAAGATTTTTAGAAGAACTTTCTACTCTTCAGTCTGTAAGGTAGGATTGCTCAATTCCAATCAATTAAATAGAGTTGTTGGGAAATAAAAGTTGAACAATGCTCAAAAGCTTATTCTATAAGGTTTTCAGGATTGGAAGGCTGAAAAATACTGTAAGCTTGACTAATAAGGGTTTTAGCGATTTTTTTAGCTTAATTCCCAACAACTCTAATATTGATCTTAGATAATTTGGATACAACTTCCATGCCAATTTAGTAGTATCAATAAAAATATAGTTAACGGTACTTTGGCAAAACATAAGTTAAAAATAGCATCAAACCATTATATAGCCTAGGTTTTACATTTGATTAACCTGTTTCCTGATATATCTAGGTTTGAGCCATTTTTAGCCTGAATAACTTATTTACCTTACCCCCTGATGCTTTGAAGACATTTTCGCGCTCGAAATATATCAAAGTACCGTTAAGTTTTAGAACAGTAAAAACTTCTAGGAAAAACTCTTGCTAGCTAAAGCTTCCGGCGCTTTCAAGGTGACAAATCCTCTTGTAGAAAATGTATTTTCTGTAAGCCTTTTACAGTAATACTTTCAACCTTGATATTATCAGGACTTACACAACAGCACTAATTTTAGTGGCAATATCCAGAATAATGCCAGGGCAAACGTATCTAAATTCTGGAACCTTCTACTGTTAAGCTTTAGATGAGTGATCAGCATAAATACTCAGAACCCTAAGATCCTTACCCTGTTAAAACTTCAAAATAAGATGCGTTTGCCCTGAGAATAATGCTAGAGATATACACTATATATAGCCTTACTGCGTAAGTCCTAATTATAGCACTTTTTAGGATTGTGAGGTACACTTGAAGACTAATCTCTCTTCCCTATTACTAAGGTAATAAAACTTTCTACCTCACTAAACTCTGAAATTGCTGTAAGTAATATTTTTACAAGAACTTTGCACTCTTCAGTTAACTGCTAAAACTCAAAAAAAAATATATCGAGAAAAAAAATTAGCGATGATAAGTAACATTTCTGAAATCAAAATTCATCGAGTACGAATGGCAGTTGCCTTGGGTTGGTGTGTACTAATTTTTTCACTATTCTACGATCCAATATCCAGTAAGCTAACAGAACCTTCCAATGTATTAAGTCCGTTCAAAATCAATCCAGAAAACTGCGTCCTGCTACAAGGAGAATGTATTAAAGAGATACCATACGCCATGGCAGCTCCTCTTTTTTGGGGTCTGATCGTGCCTTGTGGTGTCCTGATTTTATTTGTGTTGGGACACGAATTTTGGCGTCGAATTTGTCCTCTCTCCTTTCTTTCGCAACTTCCTCGTGCATTAGGATTGGAACGTAAACGCAAGCGCACCAATCCTACAACAGGAAAAGTGCGCAAGGAATTGGTCAAAGTTGCCAAAAATTCATGGCTAGCTCAGAATCATCTTGTGCTACAATTTGGTCTTTTATATGTAGGGGTGTGTGCCCGTATTCTTTTTGTCAACTCTAATCGTTTGGTATTAGGCTTATTTCTAACCTTTACCATTATCGCCGCCATAACAGTTGGTTTTCTCTATGGAGGTAAGAGTTGGTGCCAGTATATTTGCCCAATGGCTCCCGTAGAAAAGATTTTTGGACAACCAAGAGGACTGTTCAACAGTACGGCTCACAAAGGCGATCGCAAACTCATTACCCAATCCATGTGTCGTACAGTAACTCAAGAGGGTAAAGAATTGAGTGCTTGTGTTGCCTGTGCAAGCAATTGTATTGATATAGATGCTGAATCTTCCTATTGGGATGAGATTGACAGCCATGAGCAGCAATGGCTCTACTATGGCTATATTGGCCTTACAGTTGGGTACTTTGTCTATTACTATCTTTATGCTGGGAACTGGGATTATCTTATATCCGGAGTCTGGTCTCACGAAGAAAGCCAACTGGCAGACCTACTCAAACCTGGGTATTATTTATTAGGTGCGCCTATAGACTTTCCTAAATTACTAGCAGTACCCGTCACTATTGGTCTATTTATCTTTGGTGCTATAGGTATTGGTACTGGCTTGGAAGATCTTTATAAAGCCTATCATAACCGCCGTTATAAACATACTGACTCCCGAGTCATTCGGCATCATATGTTTACGTTGTGTACGTTTTTCATTTTCAATTTTTTCTTTATTTTTTCAGCGCGCGGTTATGTTAACATGTTACCATCACCTCTGCCTAGTCTTTTCCCAGTTTTTATAATGGTATCTAGTAGTTTGTGGCTTTATAGAACTTGGCGGCGCACTCCAAGTCGTTATCAACGGGAAAGTCTTGCCTTTAGATTGCAAAAGCAGCTCAAAAAGCTGAATTTAGATACTGCGAAGTTTTTGGATGGACGATCTATTGACGATCTTAATGCGGATGAAGTCTATGTTCTTGCTAAAGTTCTGCCTGATTTTTCCCAAGAAAAACGTCTGCAAACTTATAAAGCGATGCTGCGAGATGCCATTGATGAGGGTTATGTAGATCCTGCTAATACTCTCGAAGGCTTCAAGCAAATGCGACAAGAACTGTGTATTTCTGATAAAGATCACGATACCGTCTTAGTGGAACTAGGCCAACAATATCCCGAGCTATTCGATCCTCGTAAGCAGCACAATAGAGAAAATTCTATGCGTTTGGAGAGCTATCGAGAAACTCTTCTGGAAATTATCTTACATTCTGGGAAAACTCACCCAGATCGAAACTGGGTTTCTGATTTGATGAAAGCTTTCTCTGAGCAAACATCCAATGAAGTGTTGGAAGACCTTTTGAAAAGTTTATCCCCAGAAGATCGCAAGCTAATTCAAGAACTTCGCCAAGAATATAGCATTACGAAAGATGACGAGGCAGATGCTCTTAAACACACTGACTCCAATGAGTTGTGGAAGACGATCGCTGAAAGTCTTGGTTTCGTAGAACACATTATTGCTGTAGAAGAAAAGGAACTCTACAGAGTTTTCCAATATATTGATACAGATAAGTCAGGATATATAAGTTTAGATGAGTTACAAACTTATATTCGTAGTATCGATACCCAGATTAATGATGTTCAAATTGAGAATATGATGAAAGCTGCAGACACAAGTGGGGACGATCTAATCAGTTACGAGGAGTTTCAAGCAATCTTTAAGTCCTTAACATCTTATAGCGCTATTCATTAACATAGAATACAGAGATTGTTAGTTAAAGGTAGAAGGCATTTATGCTGAGGGCATAAGTTTTATAGTCTACCTTTGTGAAAACCGCTATAAGACAAAAATTGGCTTATGATTTTCTTCTGATATCATGTCCGCTGGTATCGTTTGTGTAAACCCCAGGGTAAATAACTACAGGAAATTTAAGTTTTTTCTGGCTCTTAAAGCTTCTGTTATAGGTAATTAAAGCCTTCTTCCTTCTTCCTTACCCTTACCTTAGCCGGGTTTGTGGGAAGGCAATGTTAGTATTGTAGGGAATTTGATACTTTCCCCGGCTTCTCTGCTTTTTTATACCGAATACTACCGGATTTGGTATTATACTACATTTTTTCTTGCGGAATGTAGATTTTAATGAACGTGATTTTTTTACAGCAGTTTTGAGGTCAATAAACCACATGAAAAAATGATAATCCAGTAGGGGTGGTTATTAGCCCCTACTTTGGTCTACCGTGCAGGAAAATAGCTCTAATGAACGTGATTTTTTGATTACTATCGCTAAATTACAGCAAAGTTAGGGACAAAATTTTTGGTAACACAAGCATTCTTGTTACAAACAGGATGCTTGTGTTACAGTTAACATTAATTATTGCTGTAAGCAAACTCCGGTAGTTGCTCTTTAGCAGATCCATTAGGTGTCACTTTTACCTCACGGTTTTCATCTAAATCTACATAAACATTTTCCCCATCCTGAATTTGACCAGCTAATAACGCTTCTGCCAAAACATCCTCTAACAAACGCATAATAGCTCGACGTAGAGGTCTCGCTCCATAACTAGGATCGAATCCTTCTTCTACTAAACGCTCCTTAAACTTATCGCTGACTGTCATAGTAATTTCGCGCTCGCTCAAACGACTAAATACATCCCGCAGCATAATTTCTGCAATTTCTTTCACCTCATCCTTAGTCAACTGACGGAAGACAATAATTTCATCCAAACGGTTGAGAAATTCTGGGCGGAAATATTGTTTCAGTTCCTCATTAACTAAGTTGCGGATACGATTATATTGAGCTTCTTCTTGATCCTCAGCAAACTCAAAACCTAAACCACCGCCACCTTTCTCAATGACTTTAGAACCGATATTAGAAGTCATAATGATTAAGGTATTCTTGAAATCTACTACTCGACCTTTAGAGTCAGTCAAACGGCCATCCTCTAAAACTTGTAGCATAATATTAAATACATCTGGATGAGCCTTTTCAATCTCATCAAATAAAACCACAGTGTAGGGACGACGGCGTACAGCTTCTGTTAATTGGCCACCTTCATCATAACCAACAAATCCTGGAGGAGAACCAACAAGTTTAGAAACAGTGTGACGTTCCATGTATTCTGACATATCCACCCGAATCATGGCTTCCTCAGAACCAAAGAAATAAGTAGCTAATGCTTTTGTCAGTTCTGTTTTACCAACACCAGTCGGACCAGAGAAAATGAAACTAGCAATAGGCCGCTTGGGGTTCTTCAAACCAACACGAGCGCGACGTAAAGCACGGGAAACAGCTTTCACCGCATCATCTTGACCAATGAGACGTTGGTGCAGGGTATCTTCTATATGTAACAGTTTCTCAGACTCAGATTCTGTCAACTTACTTACAGGAACTCCAGTCCAAGATGCCACAATATGAGCAATATCGTCTTCAGTCACTACAAGAGACTTACTGGTTTTTCCATCTTGTTTGCCAGAGGTAGTATTCTCAATCTCTGCTTCAATTTCTAGTTCGCGATCGCGCAGTTGACCAGCTTTTTCAAAGTCTTGTTGACGGACAACTTCTTCTTTTTCTTTTGTCACCTTCAAGAGTTGTCGTCTTAGTTCCTTCAACTCTGGCGAAACCATTGAATTTTTTACTCTGACAAGGGAACCAGCTTCATCAATGAGGTCAATAGCTTTATCTGGTAAGAAGCGATCGCTAATATAGCGATCCGATAATTCAGCTGCTGCTGCCAGAGCGTCATCAGAAATAGTCAACCTATGGTGTTGCTCATAAGCAGACCTTACACCATAGAGAATTTCAATAGTCTGTTCTACACTAGGTTCACCAACTTTTACAGGTTGGAAACGACGTTCCAGAGCAGCATCCCGTTCAATATGCTTACGATATTCATCTAGGGTAGTCGCCCCAATACATTGCAGTTCACCCCTTGCCAAAGCAGGTTTGAGAATGTTAGCAGCATCCATACTACCTTCAATAGCACCAGCACCTACAACAGTGTGAATTTCATCAATTACCAAAATAATATTGCCATTGGAGCGGACTTCATCCATTATTTTTTTCAACCGTTCCTCAAATTCTCCTCTGAACCTAGTACCAGCGATCAGAGAAGCAATATTCAGACTAACCACCTGTTTATTTTCTAGGATATCAGGAACATCTTGATTAACGATTCGTTGAGCTAACCCCTCAGCGAGAGCTGTTTTTCCGACTCCAGGTTCACCAATAAGAACAGGGTTATTTTTTGTCCTACGGCCTAAGACTTGAATCATCCGTTCAATTTCAATTTGTCGGCCTACTATTGGGTCAATTTTACCCTCTGCTGCTAACTTTGTTAAATCTGTACCAAATTCTTCTAGAGTAACGGCTTTCTTACCACTGGGGTTAGACCCTCCGGAAGACACTGTAGCAACTTCTCCCAGAGACCGAATTACTTGAGTCCGAACTTTGCCTCTGTCAACTCCCAAGTTGTCCAAAACTTTAGCAGCTACTCCTTCAGAATCTTGTAGTAATCCGAGTAGCAAATGTTCTGTGCCAATATAGTTATGGTCTAATTTCCTCGCTTCTTCTAGGGAAATTTCTAACATCCTTTTTACCCTAGGAGTAAAAGGAATTTCTGCCGGAGTGAACCCAGAACCACGGCCAATTATTTTTTCTACTTCATTCCGAGCATCTTTGAGATTTACACCATGCTCTTTCAGAACTTTAGATGCAATACCTGTACCTTCACCAATTAAACCAAGGAGAATTTGCTCTGTGCCCACAAAGTTATGTCCTAAGCGACGGGCCTCTTCCTGAGCTAACATGATTACCTTGATTGATTGTTCTGTAAAACGTTCAAACATTATTACTACCTCTTATTATATGTTTATAGTCACAGGGGAGATGTCTCCAATATAGTAATGTTTTTCATCTATACTGACCATTAAGTGGCCATAAACACTAACAAATGTAAATTTTTATTTACTTATTGTAACTTAAATGTAGCGTTCTTAAAGTAACAGTGGCTAGTGAGGAGAGCCGTAACTAAGGAATTCAGTAATTAATGTATAATAAGTTGTTGTTAACAATTTGAAGATAATACCTTTTTGCCAGACAAAGCAAAAATCTCTTATATTTACTGTATCTTAATTTACTATTTTCTGAGGAAAGTTGCAATGCTTTCTGGAATATTTGCCACATATTGATAGATTATACCATTTAGAAAAAATATTGTTACAAATATTATTGGTTAGGAAGCACGAAGACCGAAGTTGAAAGCAGAAATAAATATTCAAGAAAAAAAGCTAAATATATAGATATATGTAGTTGCTCCCATTCTCAAACCATCTTCTGGGGAGAAATTGATAGGTTGTCTTTTTGTAGCATTATTTTACTGAATTGGTATTATCAGCTCTAAGAAGTTGAGTAATTTTTTTGGTAGTCCTGCATAGTAATGGTGAGAATATACATTTTTTTCCTGTTTTTCCTGCACTCCGCACACTTCCTATACCATTATTATGCACCACCATCATTTTTTTAAGGAGCCAAGTCTTTAGTAGTAGCTTGTCTAAACTAAAATTGTGGGTAAGTTTGTTGCTTGCTTAAGATATCTCCCCCAACCCCTCTCCTGCAAGGATAGGGGAAATATACTCTCGCTTCCCTACTTTCACAGGGGTAGTTTTTTTACCTTTGATCTAAAAGAAGTGTGGGGAGAGGGGGAAGAGGGGAAGGAGGGGGGAGTTTGCAGGCATTTATTGTATAAAAAAGTACATTTTTTGAGGATTTTATACTGAATCAAAGGGAGCGATCGCTCCTTTGTTAAAAACCTACCCCTGTAAACCCTTCCCTACTCCCCCCTTCAAAGGCTATGCTTACCCATAAGTCTTATAAGCATTGTAGGTGGGGAGTGTGGAGAGATGGTTTAAGTAGCTAGTCAGAGTTGGCAAATGGTGAAATTGCCTTATTCATTTTTAGTCACCTCTGTCCTAGATATTGAGAAATGGCAGGTTTGTCTTCTCTTTCCCCTCTTCCCCCTCTCCCCTATCCTATAAGGAATTCAAGATATGTTGGTAAAGCATAGCTTTCAAAGGGGGGTAAGGGGCGATAGGAAGGGGGTTGGGATTAGGTTTTTTCACCCACATTTTAAAGCTAGAGACGCTAGTATAGATGTACAAAACAATAGGTAGAGCATCGACAGTTTACAGTTACTCTAAGCCACTACTTAAAGATCATTCCTAAATTGCTATATAATAATTTCAATTTTATCCACTGTTTGAATCAGGAGCAGTTATTATGTCTAATATTCGAGAAGAAATGCCCGTATTAGTCCGCCATGAAGGAGATTGGAAAGGAACATATATAATAGTAGATAACGACGGCAATATTATTGATAAACACAGTTCCCATTTAACTTGTCAATTTCCCGAAAATGGAGAATATCCCTATTTCCAAACTAATCGTTATGAGTGGGCGGATGGTAAAAAAGAAGAATATCAATTTCCGGGAATATATCGGGATAAAAAAATTTGGTTTGATACAGAAAGATTAGATGGTTATGCTTGGGAAGTAGATAATTCAACAATTATTTTGTGGATTACTTATAAAGGAATGGCAGATTTTTATATCTATGAAATGATTAATATTAGTCCTGATAATAATCATCGCGCCAGAACTTGGCATTGGTTTCAGAAGGATCAAATTGTCAAAAGAACAATTATTAAAGAAGAAAGAGTTAGTTAAATAAAAAAACTAAATTTGCCTCGCTAGTAAAATAATAGTTTAATCATTTTTTTGGTTATTAACCAACTTAAATTATCCTGACTAATATTATCTTCGGCAAAACACTTATAATTCTGCTCGTAGTTGGGCTTTTTTGCCAACCTAGATATATTTGAGGCGCTAAAGCGCAACTACAAACAAAGATTTTAGTAATAACCTACAATAATTCTAGATAACATACTAAAAATGAAAGCAGTTTGCATACATGAATACTCAGGTATCTCCGGTATTCAAGTAGAAGAAAAAGAAATTTTAGCCCCTACCTCCGGTGAAGTAAGACTGGTTGTAAAAGCTGCGGGAATTAATAACTCAGACTTGCAAATGACCTACGGAAAATATAAAAGACCACACGACGACGCATTGCCTCAAATTCTTGGTCAAGAAGCAGCAGGTGTGGTTGATGCTGTGGGGGAAAAAGTTAAGGGGTTTTCGCCAGGAATGCGGGTAGTGGGTCATGTTAGGGGAGCTTTTGCAGAAATGGCGATCGCTCCTGCTACAGAATTATTAGCTATTCCGGACGATATATCGTTTGAGGTGGCAGCTAGTTTACCTATTAACTATTTGACAGCTATTGTAGCTCTCATCCATCGGGCAAAAGTTCGGATAGGAGAATGGGTGCTAGTCCATCCTGGTAGTGGTGGTGTGGGGACTGCAGCAGTACAACTAGCTAAGTTATTAGGAGCAAAGGTTATCGCTACTGCTGGTAATGCAGCTAAGGTCGAATATCTGATGAAATTGGGTGCTGACTATGGGATTGACTATAGCAGTCAAAATGTAGTTTCTGAGGTAGGCAATATTACAGACAATTTTGGGGTACAGGTGGCACTTGATGGAGGAGGTAAGGTGACATTTGCTGACTGTTTAGGGGCGATCGCTAATAATGGTCGTATTGCTTGCTATGGTACGACGACTGGTTTGGATGCGGCCTTGCCAATGGGAAAATTACTAGGGCGCAATATTGCAGTTTATGGTATTGCTCTTTGGTATAACAGTTATTATCAGGCAAGTTGGCAAACTCTTAAAGATGTAATTATGCCAGCATTTGTACAGGGAAAATTACAGTCAACTATTGAGCAAGTAGTCGGTCTGGAGGGAGTATCAGCAGCGTTGACGAGAATAGAGCAGCGTAGTTTGATGGGAAAAATTGTTGTGGTTCCTTAAAATTAACGGTGTTTGTCAAGGAAATATAAATAAGGAGATAGGAAACACTTAACTGGGAACAGGGAATAGGGACTAAGGAATCAAGACAACTATTTGTTACCCCGTTAGTTTTTCAGTTCTACATCTTGATCATTTTGCTAAGTGCTCATCTTGTTGGTAGTTTTCAGGTTTGAGATGAAGACGAAATTGACTTAACAAACTATAGACTAAAGGAGATAAAAGAATCCCCATCGCTATAACAAAAACCAAACCAC
The DNA here is from genome assembly GCF_050015975.1 of Dapis purpurea BLCC-M126. Taxonomy (NCBI): domain Bacteria; kingdom Bacillati; phylum Cyanobacteriota; class Cyanophyceae; order Oscillatoriales; family Microcoleaceae; genus Dapis; species Dapis purpurea. Next base: position 47,608 of record NZ_JBNHER010000266.1, read on the forward strand.
TAAAGAGTGCATAGAGAGAAGCAAATACTTTTGCGCTAGTAGTTGAGAGGGGACTAATTGGTCCCATACCACTAAGAATCATCGAAGCTTCTACTAGAGAATCTATCCAACTCAAACCCGCTGCCCAATGATAGCCGATAATGCCCATCATAAGTCCTAGAGAGATAAAAACAGCAGACATACCCAGATAACCAAGAAACTTCCACAGAAAGAGGAAAATTGACCTGGTTCGCTCTGATGAAGTCCAAGTTTTCGGTTCTTGAATAATATCATGTTCGGATGATCACTTATAATAAAACCAGAATCATTACAGTAGA
>NZ_JBNHER010000267.1:0-2500 GCF_050015975.1 Dapis purpurea BLCC-M126
AAGATTGGGAAATATCCTAGCACTTTTCTCTTGGTCGATTGGATATGGCGTTTCGGCGCTTGAGCCGACATGAAAAGCGTTAGCGGCTCTGCAAGAGCGGGAAACCTCGCCATCCCATCCTAACGGAATGCTCCGCTTTCCGACCGCTCTCTTGGTCGATTGGATATGCCGAGGAGACCTCGGCATCCCTCGACCGCTTTTTCCCCTATCCAAGGGGAGGCTTTAAACCACAATTATTTAATTAACAATTAATAATTAATAATTCGGTAATTGGAATTGGAAAGTAATATGAAATACAAAAAATTGTGCTACTTACGAATCTCCCCATCTCCCCATCCCCCCATCTCCCTTAGTAGCCAACATTAACGTATTTCATGCAATTATTTTAAATAACCTACAACTGCTTGAGCGATCGCTTCACTACCATTTTTATCTAATTTTTCAGATTTACGGGGTGCTTGTAGGGGTTGTCTGAGAAATTCCCAATCACTATCAAAAAATTCTGTTGGAGGTAAAATTTGATGATAACTATAATCTTGAATTCCTTCTAATAATAATTTCGATTCAGCAAAACCTTCTCTAACTAATGACACAACAGGTGTCTCTAAACGCAAAGCTTCAGCAAAGGTACTATATCCTGGTTTAGAAATAATCCTGCCACAAATCGGCATTAAATCTACAGGGCGAATATGTGGTAAATTTTTATCTATTTTTTCAGATTCTTTTCTGACATTTATTAGATTGGGAAGTTCAGGAGTATTGCTATCAAATGTCAGAAATTGCCAGTCAGGAAAACGAGAAAGATTTTGATAAGGAATCTGGTCTAAACCTAAACCGCCAAAAGTAAGTAAAACTGTTTTTTCTTGGTCGGCATGAATATCAAATTTTTCTTGAATTTCCTCTGGTTGATAACGTGGAGTTCCCCCAGTTAAACCAACATCAAAAATATTAGGAAAAGCTCCCATAGGTTCGTGGAGTGGAAGACGAAATAAACGGTCACATTTACCAAAACATTCTCCTATCCAATCAGCAATTTTCAGAAATTCACCACCCCAAGGCCGATAAATAAAATCCCAACCAAAATTACTTAACATCCAACCAGGTATATCAGCAGCTTGAGCAATTTTAGCAGCAATTGGGGGAATATCTGCTAATAATAAATCTACTCGATTTTGCTTAATAAAATTTACTTCTCCAGCAATAATTGACCTTTCTTTATGTCTAATTTCCTGCAATTTTTCTAGAGTAGTTTGTTTATCCATCGTGATACTATCTGATTGAATTACCCCCACATCAAAAGCACGAGGACGATAAATAAAATCACCAGAAATATAAGATTCTAATAACCAACGAGGAGCAGTTGTCACCATAATTAATAAAACATCTGGACACATTTTTTGCACCAGATTAGCAACTGATGATATGCGGACAGCATGACCAAATCCATGATTAGTAATTGCAATATATAAGGTGGGTCGAGACATAGATTTTTTTCAAGTTTAAATAGTAATAGTATTCTGTTAGAATAACATAAGTAGATAGTTCATTAATGGATAATGGATAATTACCTCAAGTAAAAGTGACATGATTGAATATAAGAAAATATATTAGCACTTTTTTTTCCTTAAAAATAGAGGTTTTATACCTTGATTTTTCGGTAAAATTATAGTGCTACAGGAAAGGTAAAAGGCAAAAGTTTAGTGGAAAATATTTTGAGCTTGTGCCAATGTCCTAACCTTAATGGTTGGTACTATAAATTAGCTTTTGTCAGACTATATCCTCAATGGTATAATTTAAACAAAGATTTAATACCAATTTCATAAAATTTTGCTACATTCAGTTTGTTACTGGGTGATAAGTGTTACAAGAGATGCAAATATATTAATAGTTTTGCTAGTTTTGCGGATAATTTTACTGCAATTATCTATTTCTGAATTTACTATAAATCTCGTCTAACTGAAGAGGATCAAAATTTTTTTGGGGGGAAATTAAACCGAAAATAGAATCAATGAAATAGAATCCCAGTATGAGTATTATTAAGATTAAACTAATCGAAACTCAAGCCCCTGGGTTTCCTGTTACTCTCACTACTAACGATAGTAAATTTGATTCTATTGATTGTTTTTTGCCACCTTTACCATCAGAATTAGAATCATCCTTAAGTAACAAATAATTTGGTGAAAATGTGATTTTTATTCCTACAACTACTAAAGCTTTACGAGAGGTAAAGGCAAATAAAGGTGCAATTTATTTTGCTACAGCTTCAGAAGTTATTCCTCAGTGTAGTGTGAAACCTTTATCAATTAGCTATGAATCAGGAGGTACTGGACTGACACACCTTAAATAGTGCAATAAATTTTTAGGCAAAGTCTAAATTTATCAGAGATTAAGTCATTTTTGTAATGCACAGTTTTAGCTGTGTCAGTTCAGTACTTTTGTTGTTCCTTACCGAATAATTATTAATTATTAATTAAATAATTCAGGTTTAAAGCCTCCTCTT
>NZ_JBNHER010000268.1:0-29591 GCF_050015975.1 Dapis purpurea BLCC-M126
TGGTTAAAACCGTTCTTGATTGAAGATAAGGAAATATTATTTCTTTTTTTCCCCTATCCAAGGGGAGGCTTTAAACCAGAATTATTTAATTATTAATTATTAATAATTAATAATTGGGTAAAATCTTTTTATCGTCCTTATTATTTGTAACATTTTTTTTCAAAATGGTATAATATATAGCAATCCTATTTCAGTTCTAATATTGTGGTGATAGTTAGGAGTTAGGAGTCAGGAGTCAGAAGTCATAATTTTAAAGATTTTTCGTTAATATTAACTGTTATAAAAATTTTTATAACCAATTTTAGGATTGCTATACAGCAATTTTCATTTGGGTAAACCACAGTAGGGGCGAATCACGACGCGAATCACGATTCGCCCCTACAAGGTTTTGGTTGTGACATAAAGTCATCAAATATAAAATTTCAAAGATTAGTTAAAGCCAGATTCAACCTTAACTATTTTCAGATTCTTCTGCTTCCTCTTCACCAGACAATAAAAGACGAAGACCCATAAAAGCAAATCCAATTGCAGCAGTAACTTTTACTATATTTGTCGGTAAAATTTCTGCTATTCCTTGCCCTACTAAAACTCCTAAAAAAGTCGTTAATAATAGAGCAGATGCAGTACCTAAAAATACCGCCTGGGGAAATTTTGAAGACCCGCCCAGAGCGATGGCTGCTATCTGACTTTTATCTCCTAATTCAGATAGGAAAACTGCTATAAAACTTAAACCTAAAAGTTGCCAATCCATAGTTATTTAATAAGTAAGAAGGAGGAAGTTAAGAAGGAAGAAGGAAGAAGGAAGAATAAAATTTTTAATCAAATATCTAGGTAATAGTGCATTGTCATGGTTGGAAGTTGTCTGCTAATGTTTGTTGCGAGGCATCGCAGTGGGAGCATCTTGCTCCCATGCCAAGTATTCAAGAAGTAATAAGTAAGAAAAAAAATTTTAATCAAATACAAATCTTTGGTTTGAAATTTAGTAGAAGTTAAAAGAATGATTACTTCATTTATTAAAAAGCTGATAGCTGACTGCTAATAGCTGTTTGCGTAGCATTTCGCAGGAAATTCTTAAGCAAAATTTTCATAAAAAACTTCTATAATTAAAGTCAAAGATATGAGTAATAAAATAATTCCTGCTGACCTTTCTATAGTTTTTGGAGAGAGGTGACTAGCTAACCATTGCCCTAACAATACTCCCAATAAACTTGTAGTTACTAATGCGCTACCTGCACCTGCAAATACTATCCAAGGAGATTGAGATTCGGCAGTCATTAGCAAAGTAGTAAGTTGAGTTTTATCACCAATTTCCGCTAAAAGTATTGTCACAAAAGTTGAAGCAAATACTGCCCATCCTCCTGTTTTTTTTACCTTTGTTTCTTCTTGTTCTGATTGAGAATTAGTGGGAGCTAAAATTTCACCTTTTTCTGAGCTAACTTGCAAAGGTAAGCTCTGAGAAAGTTTTTTTTGTTCTAAATCTATTTGGGTTTTATCGGTATTTTCGCTAATTGGGAAAAATTTCACTGGCAACTATAATAAATTACTAAATATATGTAGACTTTTGAAATCTGAATTTATTGTTTCAGGTAATTAAGTTAAATGTCAACTATTTAATACCTTAATACCAATTTCATTAAGTTAGGCTACACTACAAATTACTGTAGCGTCAAAGTTTTAATTCTATAAAATCTTAACTTTTAAGTTTTGACTGTCTTGAGTGCGTCTTAAATTCTGAGGTTTCCCCAGAATTACGCACTCGATGCATGACTTACCTGAAACAGTAAATTATCTTTGGAAGCCTGAATTAATCCCCACTGCATGATTAAATCGAAGCATTTCTAGACTATGCTCGCCGTACATATCCTCTATATGTTCCTGACAACAGTCAATAGCAAATTCATTTAGTTCTTCTGGTTCAATGCCGTACATTTCTTTAAAGGTATCTGGTTGGACTCGACAAAATCTTGGTCTATCGTGGTAAATACGACATTCTTTGGTCAAATGATCATAATTTATACACCATCCATCTGCCCCGATCAAACTAATGTAATGCTTTACTTCTTCTGGGGATAAGTATTCTTCTAATTCTGGGCGCTCTGTTGGTTCTAAGTAACAACAAGCACCACAATTTTTTACACAACACCAAGTAACCATTCTTTTTTAAGTAAAAATTAAAATTCAAAACTCAAAACTTTTATTATATCTCAAATTCCTTTAATACAGTTTTCATTATCAATTATTCATTATCAATTATTCATTATTCATTGGCCTTTTGATTCTAGCAAACTAAAATATTGAGTTTTGTAAAGTTTGTTAAATTAGATAGGCGATCGCTTGATAGAATAAAAAACGGTTTTTCAGTTCAGTATCTATTTTATTAATATCTAGAGGAAATATGGGGTTTTTAACTGATTTTTTCAGCAATATTAACTTTGAAACTATTGCCCAGTTAACAATGCTGGCCATGGTTGTGATTGCTGGCCCGGTAGTAATTGTGTTACTAGCACTTCGAGGTGGCGATCTTTAATACTTTTCGCTTAGTAGCGTTAGGTGGTTAGGTAGTTCGTTATTTGAGGGTGCGTTAGACGGATAAAATTTAAGCTGTGAAAAGTATTTACGAATCCGTCGTAACGCACTATTTAGGAGATTCTTATTCGTCTCAAATTTAATCCCTGCTCCGAATTTTACTCCTGAATTATAAATTCTATAGTTCTCCAAACCGATAACCTTTGCGATAAACACTATGAATTAATGGTGGCTCCCCAGTTGCCTCTATCTTTCTGCGCAATAGACGTACTTGTGCTGCTAAGACATTACTACTTGGTTGCTCCCCTTCTCCCCACAAATATTCATAAATTTGTTGATGAGTTAAAAGTTGACTGGGATAATTCATAAAATACGCTAATAGCTTACATTCTTTTTCTGATAAGTTAATCATTTTCCCACTACGATAAGCAACTTGATTTTCTATATCTAATTCTAAATCTCCTACCTGTAAATGTTGCAGAGTTTTAGCAGTTTCAATAGTAGGAGGACGACGTAATAAAGCTCGAACTCTCGCTAATAACTCTCGTAACTCAAAAGGTTTAACTAAATAATCATCGGCACCAGCATCTAATCCCGTAACACGCTCATCTACTGTATCTTTAGCAGTGAGAAATAAAACTGGGGTATAGTCATGACGCGATCGCAAATTTTGACAAATCTCCAATCCTGTTTTTTGGGGTAACATCCAATCTAAAATCAGCAAATCATAGTTACCTTGAATTGCCATCTGACAACCCATTTCTCCATTATCAGCAATATCAACATTATACCCTTCTCTGTTCAAAGCACGACTCAAAGGAGAAGTTAATTCTGGTTCATCATCCACTAAAAGAATCTGCATTTGATAAATTTAATGATTGTGAATAGATATTTACTATAAAGCAGTTTTCATTTAGGTAGACTACAGTAAGTAGGTTTCATCGAATGTCCCTACTATACCGACGCATCTAAATTATCTTCCTTGTGCAAAATTGGCTGATTATTCTACCTTAAAAAAACATCATATACTGATACTTATCATTTTAACTTAAAAAGAGTTATGAGTAGCATCTCACCAAAAAATACTAATAATCGTGAAACAGACTGGCAATTAATTCAACGGTTGCTAAACTACGGCCTCCGTCACAAAATTTTAGTAGCTACCTCACTAATATTATTATTACCACTGTCAATTTCAGGAGCAATTCAACCATTATTAATCGGACAAGCAATTTCTCGAATTTTAGGAGAAAAAACTTGGTTATTTCTCCAACAAATGTCATTATCTCAAGGATTGAATATTTTAGCAGTTGTATTAATGCTGACTATTATTATCAGACTCATATTTCAATCTCTACAAGGCTTTTTAGTACAAAAACTCGGACAACAAATTACTGCTGATATTAGAAATGATTTATTCAAGCACGTTCTTTCTTTAGGAGTCAGATTTTTTGACAGTACCCCTGTAGGAAAATTAATTACTCGTCTTACCAGCGATGTTGAAGCTTTAGGAGATGTATTTTCTACAGGTGCTATTGGGATAGTTAGCGATTTATTCTCGATTTTAATCATTGCTATTGCTATGTTTAGTTTGCAATGGCAACTAGCTTTAATGCTAATATTAATGATTTTGCCAGTAACAGCAGTTATTATCTATTTCCAACAACAATATCGGCAAGCTAATTACAAAGCTAGAGATGAACTTTCCGGTTTAAATTCTCAACTACAAGAAAATTTAATTGGCATTGGAGTAGTGCAATTATTTCGGCGAGAAAAATTTAACTCTGAGTTATATAGAGTTAATAATCAAAACTATGTCAAAGAACTAGATAAAACAATTTTTTATGACTCGGCTATTTCTGGTATTTTAGAATGGATTTCTTTAATCGCGATCGCTGCGGTTTTATTCCTAGGAGGGCGATTTGTTTTAGGAGGAAATATAGACTTTGGTACTCTATCTTCCTTCATTTTATATGCTCAACGTTTATTCGATCCCTTACGACAATTTGCCGAAAAATTTACAGCTATTCAAGCTGGATTAACTGCTGTTGAACGTATTTCTAATCTCCTCAATGAAGAAGTTGAAATTCTCGATCCAGAAGGAGAAATTAAAAAGTTACCAACTATTGAAGTTAATAATTCCCAAATAGGTGAAATTAGATTTGAAAATGTCTGGTTTGGCTATAAACCAAATCAATATGTTTTGAAAAATCTCAACTTTACTATTAAACCAGGAGAAAAGATTGCTTTAGTCGGACCGACTGGTGCTGGAAAAAGTTCTATCATTCGCTTACTTTGTCGTTTATATGATGTGAATAAAGGTAGAATTTTAGTGGATGGAATTAATATTAAAGACTTACCTCAAGCCGAATTAAGAAAACATATTGGTGTGATTCTCCAAGATGGATTTTTATTTGCTGGAGATGTAAAAAGTAATATTAGTTTAGGAGAAAAATATTCATTTAAGGAAATTCAAGCTTCAGCAAAAAGCACAAATATAGATAAATTTATTTCAGAATTACCCCAAGGATATAATACTCAATTACGAGAACGAGGTGCTAATCTTTCTGGAGGTCAAAAACAGTTATTAGCATTTGCCCGCGCTGCTATTCGTAATCCTAGAATTTTGGTACTTGACGAAGCAACTGCTAATTTAGATGTCGGAACAGAAGCTTTAATTCAATCAGCATTAGAACGACTTTTAGCAGAACGAACAGCTATTATTATTGCTCATCGACTTTCGACTATTAGAAATGTTAACCGGATATTTGTCTTGAAAAGAGGAGAGTTAATTGAGTCAGGTACTCATCAGGAATTATTACAAAAAGATGGTCTTTATGCTGGTTTATATAAATTGCAAATGTTAGGAACTTGATGAATATAGCAATCCTATTTCAATTGTAATATTTTTGTGGTAGTTAGGAGTCAGGAGTCAGGAGTCAGGAGTCAGAATTTTCAAAGTTTTTCCTCAACCTTAACTATTACAAATCACTTAGGATTACTATCTTTAAACATTCAACAGTCAGCTTATTGCCCTTGTCAGAGAAATTAGTATTAAGATATTTCTGATCAAAGAAGCGATCGCCTAAATTATTGGGTTGAGTAAAAATTCTTTTGTTTGTAGTTTTGCTCTAGCCCCTAAGAATATTGATTTTATTGCTCAAAGCTCAATTCAATAACGTGCCGAAACTACTCTAACTATTGAACAATAGATGAATAGAACATCAATTTTGATATTGGAAAAGGCTCAAACTTTTGCCTGTAAAGGCTTTGAGCTTTAATTTTCCAGCCCTAACTATTGGACAATAGATGAATAGAACATCAATAATTGCCAAAGAGAGCGATATAGCTGCAGAATTGATTTTCTATCGCTAATTATGCAACAGAGCCTTCAATAATTAATAATCAATAATTACCTCTTGTTAAAACCGACAGATAGTAAAGGAATACGGAAATCTTTCATTATTAATTATCCATTATTAATTATTCATTAATTTCAAACCCGCCCCTACTATTGCAAGATTTTAGCTGTGTCTGTCTAGTAGATTTCTTGACAAACAAAAACTTGACATGATATTCTAATCATAATGGAGAAGGTGCGCTCATATATACTCAAATTAGATTTTGCCAAAAACACCATATTTTCCCAGGTAAAGGAAAGTCTAATAACTGATAACTGAAATGATACAGTCTGGAAAAATCCTGAGACAACGCTACAAAATTATTCAGTCCCTCGGAAGTGGAGGTTTCGGAGATACCTACTTAGCTGAAGACTTAGACTTACCAGTTCAACCCAAACCCAAATGTGTAGTTAAACATCTGTCACCTAAGATTCCAGATCCAGGAGTTTTGACTATTGCTCAAAAGTTATTTGAGAGAGAAGCAGCAACCTTATATAAATTAGGCAAAGACTCAGACCAAATACCAAAATTATTTGCTCACTTTCAGGAAGGAAGAGAATTTTACCTAGTACAAGAATATATAGAAGGGCAAGATATTAGTCAGGAACTTACCCCAGGGAAAAAATTAAGCGAGTCTTATACCATCGCCTTACTCAAAGGAATATTATCAGCATTAGCAGTAGCTCATCAAAATAATATAATTCACCGAGACATCAAACCGCAAAACTTGATGCGTCGGAAGTCCGATAAAAAAATAGTATTGATAGACTTTGGGGCGGTAAAAGAAATAAGTGTATTGACTACTTACCAAAAAGGAACGACTACTTTTACTGTAGCAGTCGGAACACCAGGATATATGCCAAGCGAACAAAGTAACGGTCAACCAAAACTGAGTAGCGATATCTATGCAGTAGGAATGGTAGGAATAAAAGCACTGACAGGAAAAGATCCCTACAACTTACAAAAAGATTCTAAGACAGGAAATGTTATCTGGCGAAATGAAGCACAAGTAAGTAACCGTCTGGCAAATATATTAGATAGGATGGTACATGAATATTTTCCACTGCGTTATGAAAATGCTACGGCAGTCTTAGAAGAATTAGGTTTGACAACTTCACCACCCACACCACAACCAAAACCAGCACCAAAAGTTAGTCAAACAAAAACAGTAGTAGTAAACCCTCCACCCCCACCTAATAAAAGCAGAAGACAAATATTGATATTAGGAGGTTTGGCAGGAAGTGGGTTTATCGCAGCAATATTAAGTAGAGGTTTTGGGAATAAACCATCTCCAGAAAATATTTCTACTTCCCGACCAAATATTCCTACTTCCCAACCAATACCAGAAACACCTCGAGAAAATATTTCTGCTTCCCAACCAATACCAGAAACACCTCGAGAAAATATTTCTACTCCCGAAGTAACTCCAGCACCTCCCCCTCCACCACGACCAAAATTTCCCATTCAGAAATTTACTACCGTCACAGTTAATAGCAGAGGAGAAATAATAAGTCGCCGTCAACATCAAGCAGAAGTAATGACGGAAAATCTTGGCAATGGAGTCTTCCTAGAAATGGTAAAAATTCCTGCAGGTAGATTTCTGATGGGGTCTCCAGAGACAGAAGCAGAAAGACAGGATAATGAAAGTCCGCAACATTATGTAGATGTGCCAGAATTTTTCATGGGAAAGTATCCAGTCACTCAAGCACAATGGCAAGCAGTTATGGGAAATAATCCTTCTAGGTTTAAAGGTGCAAACCGTCCTGTAGAAAGAGTAAATTGGAACGACGCGACAGAGTTTTGTCAGAAACTCTCAGATATAACAGGTAAAAAATATAGTTTACCGAGCGAGAGTCAGTGGGAATATGCTTGTCGAGCTAGAACTTCAACACCTTTTTATTTTGGTGAAACTATAACGTCTGAGTTAGTTAACTATAATGGCAATTATCCTTATGCTGATGCACCGAAAGGAAAATATCGTGAACAAACAACAGATGTGGGAATTTTTCCACCCAATAGTTTTGGTTTGTACGATATGCACGGCAATGTCTGGGAATGGTGTCAGGATGTTTGGCATGATAATTATGAAGGTGCCCCTACAGATGGAAGTGCTTGGGAAACTGGAGGAAATACTAAGTTTAGACTGCTCCGTGGCGGTAGCTGGCTCTTCAATTCTTGGAATTGCCGTTGCGCCGGGCGTAACTACTACGATGCGGGCAGCCTCGACAATCTTGTGGGTTTTCGTGTCGTCTCGTCTGGTGTGGTCGTTTCTGGTTTTGGTTCCTAGCACTCTTCCCCTTTATTCTTTTCCTCTTTTCCCCTTTATTCTTTTTTTGTTTTTCCTTTTTCTAGTTCCGCTAAAGCGGATCGAAATTTTTTTTTACAGAGTGGCAAGACAGGGCAAGACACAGATTTTGCCACGGATACACCGATGAAGAGTCTAGTCCTAAATATTTTTACTGATAACTGATAACTGAAATTGACCTAACCCCCCAACCCCCTTCCCTGCAAGGGAAGGGGGAGTAAGAATTTCTCCCCTCTCCTCGTAGGAGAGGGGTTGGGGGAGAGGTTTCATTCTCTAAAGCTCCAAAAAAAACGGCGCTGAAAAGATTTACCCCTTGCATCAGCAAAAATCTTATGGTATAGTTCAATCATTACGATTTCTTCGGCCATACGCATGACTTTTTATTCAACCCAAATCCAACATATATTTTGGTATTTAGAAAGCAGGTTTAATGCAGTTGTAAGTTTAAGGTTTTTGAAGTAGATCATTCCAGTTATCAGTTATCAGTGAACCTCCGACTTCAGTCGGAAGCTTGAAATACTGAATTAAATATTTTTTTCATCCCCTTAAAAGGGGAGGCTTTAGACCTCATTTTTTGGTAAATTCAGATATAATTTAGGAAAAAAATTACTATAAAGTTAGAAGTTTTAAGGCTATAAAATAACTTGAGGAAAGAACAAAAAAGTTTGCGGTTAGAAAGAAAATCTAATGTAAGTATAACCTGAGCAAATCAATTATTAAGGTCAAGAACTTATATATAACTTCATAAATACTTCTGACTTCTGACTTCAAACTTCTGACTTCATAATATTGGCTAGAAGTTATAATAGAAGCTGAAATAGTATCATTAGAAAAGGTCAAATGCCTAATGCAAGAAACCGAATAAATTATTAGAATATTAGTTGCTACGATTAAAAAGCTCAAGCAATAAACTTCAGACTTCAGCATAACTTCATAAATATTTCTGAGTTCTAACTGCATCAAAACTTCAAACTTTAGTATAACTTCATAAAAACTTCTGACTTCTGACTTCAAACTTCTGACTTCATAAAGGTTGCTCAATCGGAATTTCAATTATAAACTCTGCACCCTTCCCAGGAGCAGAAATACATTCCAACCTTCCACCATGTTTTTCCACAATAATTTTATAACTAATAGATAAACCCAAACCAGTACCTTTATCAACTGCTTTAGTCGTAAAAAATTTCTCAAATAAACGCTCCTTAACCTCCTCATTCATCCCCAAACCATTATCTATAATTCTAATTTGAACTTGTTTTGATATAGCTGTAGTTCTAATCCAAATAGTCGGAACCTTTCCATCCCAATTCTCCCTAACTATTGACTCTTCCAAAGCATCAATTCCATTGCCAATTAAATTCATAAATACCTGATTAATCATACCCACATAACATTCTACTAAAGGCAATTCTCCATACTCCTTATAAACCTTAATTTCTGGTTTTTTTCCACGGCCTTTGAGACGATTTTTTAGAATTACCAAAGTACCATCAATCCCATCGTGAATATTCATCAGAGTTTTCTGAGCATCATCTTTGCGAGAAAAACTACGCAGAGAACGGACAATTTCACGAATTCTTTCTGCACCTATTTGCATTGCTGATATTACCTTAGGCAAATCCTCCATCATAAAATCTAAATCTATATCCTCTATTTGTTCTTCTATCTGTTCTGGTAAACTTGGAGAATATTCTTGATAAATATTTAGCAAATTCATCATATCTCGAACATAATGATTCAAATGCAGAATATTTCCATAAACAGAAGTTACAGGATTATTAATTTCGTGAGCAATACCTGCTACTAACTGACCTAAACTAGACATTTTTTCAGTATTAGTGAGAGTAGTCTCTACTTGGTTAAGTTCTTGCAAAGCAGTTTCTAATTGTTGCTTTTGTTGCCTCAACTCAGCCTGAGATTGTTTCAGTGAAGCTTCAGCATTTTTAGTATCAGTAATATCTGTAATAAAACCTTCTAAAGCAATTAATTTTCCTGACTCAGAAAACACTCCTATTCCCTGTTCCCAAACCCATTTAATTTTTCCAGTCTTAGTAGTAATTCGATAGACTACCTGATAATGTCTATTTTCCTGAACAGCAAACTCTATAGCATTCCATAAACGTTGTCGATCTTCTGGATGAATTAATTGTGATAAAAATACTTGATTTGAACCTATAAAATCTTTTGCTTGATAACCAGTTAATGAATAGCAACCTTCACTTACAAATTCCGCACTTCGATTTATATCGTTGCGAAAACGATAAGCCATACCAGGTAAATTACTCATTAAAGTTGCTAATTTTCTTTGACTTTCCCATAAAGCTTTTTCTGAATTTTTACTATCAGTAATATCTTTAATAACTGCCAAACAACAAATTTCATTACCAATATTAATAATCTCTACAGATAACAAGCAAATTCTAGTCTCGCCAGATTTTACTCTAAATTCATATTCCTGATTTTGCAAAACTACTTGCTTTCGCAAATTTTGTCTAAAATCAATTATTTCTTCTATATTTACCCATATACCTAATTCTTCTAGCGTGTAACCAATCAATTCTTCACGGCAATAACCCATTATCTTCAAAAAACTGTCATTTACTTCTATCAATCTATCATCTTCAAAAGTAGTAATAATCATCGGGTCTGGACTAGAACTAAATGCTTTTGAGAACTTTTCCTCCGACAAGCGTAATCTTGCTTCTGTCTGATGACGTTCTGCAATTTCTCTCTCTAATTTATCAATAGTTTCCTGCAATTTAATTGCTCGTTTCTCGACCTTATTTCCTAACTCTTCATTTGCGAGTTTTAATGCCTCTTCTTTTAAGACTTTACTAGTAATATTAGAAACTACCACTTCCCATCCACTTCTACCATCAAATTTTACTGGAATTATTATCACTTCTGCTATAAATTCAGAACCAGATAAACGTTTATAGCGCCAGTTAAAATGACTTATACTTGACTGCAGTGCTGTTTGTAAATATTTTTGCAATAGAAGAATTGAATCTTCCCCTTGACACTGTTTTATAGGGCTAAATTCCCACAGTTTTTTACCACAAAATTCTGATTTTTTACTACATCCGAATAATTCTAAGGCAGCCTGATTACAATCAAAAATACCTTGTTTATCTATTAGTATTATCCCATCTTTAGTATATTCATCTAAATCATCAAATCTTTGATTATAAGCTTGTACCTGGGGAGTTTCTCTTTTTGCAATAGCTACAGTCTTTTGAGTATCGCTGATATCTCTTGTAATTTGAGAAAAACCTTTTAATTGTTTGTTCTTATCATACATAACTGTAGTAATTACATTAGCCAAGAATAATCTTTTATCTTGCCTCAAACAGATTTTTTCTCTTACACATTTACCCTCATTTATAGCTATTTGTAATTCCTGATATGGTAGGTTATTATCAATATCTTTTTGAGTATAAAAAACAGAGAAATGTTTGCCAATAATTTCTTCTGCTTGATGTTGATAAATTTTTTCAGCTTCAGAGTTCCAACTTACTACATATCCATCTGAATCTAATATATATAAAGCGTAATCTTGAAGACTTTCAATCAATAATTTTTGTCTTTCCTCTCTTTCTCGCAAAGCTGCTTCTACTTGTTTACGAGGTGTAATATCTTCAACGATTCCTTCATAATATAAAAAATCTCCCTGTTCATCATAGACTACCCAGGCATTTTCAGAAATCCAAATTATTGTGCCATCTCTGCGATAAATCTGAGATTCAAATTGGGAAACTTCTCCTTTTTCTCGTAAAGTATCAACAAATTGATCATATCGGTGAGGATATATATAAAGTTGATGTTTAATATCTGGCAATGCAGCAATTATTTCTGTAGAATATTCATAACCATAGATGTGGGCTAGGGTATCATTAGCGCTAATATAACATCCTTCAAGTTTTGTTTGGTAAATTCCTACCACTGCATTCCCCAAGAGACTGTGATGTTTAGCTCCCATTTGCTCTAATGCCTCCTCCCTTGTCTAACTGTTAAGAATTTTACTTTCTCTTTACACAATGTATTTGACTACCCCCAGACAGTTGTATTTATCAAATAAGTTGATTCTTGAATTATGATACCCTTTTCATAATTATATATTTTGGCATATATTTTATCTTGGAACTCAGAATTTTAATAGTTTCCTAGCAATAAAACTACTCCTGAGAACATTGTATGTATTATCGGCTATTTTGACTTTTAACGTTTGATTATATTTTAGATTCAATCATAAATTAATTGTAAATTATACTATTGAATGTCAAGAAAAATTTGTAACTAATATTAGGACTTGACTTACCCCAAACAAAGTATTTATCTCATAACGAAGAATATGGTTGGGAGAGTAGTTCGTTAGGAAAGTAATCTCAATACTAAATTTTTGCCTTTCTTGTGCCTAAGTCCTGTAATATTTAATTGCACCCATAAATACTTCTATAACCAGCAAGCTACACTAATATGAATGAATGGCCTAGTTTATTACAGCAGTTACTTGATGCCCAATCTTTATCTTCCTCTCAAGCCTCAAATTTAATGCAAGGATGGCTACAAGAGGAAATTCCGCCTGTTCTATCAGGAGCAATTTTAGCTGCCTTACAAGCTAAAGGTGTATCTGCTGAGGAATTAGCTGGTATGGCAAAAGTATTACAATCTTTATCTCTGACAAAGGAATATAGTGATAATAATATTCCTATCACCAACTTCCAATACCCAATCATTGATACCTGCGGTACTGGTGGAGATGGAGCTTCCACATTCAATATTTCCACTGCTGTTGCTTTTGTTGTTGCTGCTGCGGGAGTGCCAGTAGCTAAACATGGCAACCGTTCTGCTTCTGGTAAAGTGGGTTCTGCTGATGTCTTAGAAGCATTAGGAATACGTTTGAGTGCCCCCACTGAACAAGTAATATCTGCTTTATCTGAGGTAGGAGTTACTTTTCTATTTGCACCAGGTTGGCATCCAGCAATGAAATCTGTAGTTCCTCTACGTCGTACTTTAAAGGTACGAACTGTGTTTAATCTTTTAGGTCCTTTAGTTAACCCTTTACGCCCTCAAAGTCAAGTTATAGGAGTTTATAATTCTACTTTAGTAGAAACTGTTGCTCAAGCTTTAGGAATATTAGGAGTAAAATCTGCGATCGCTTTGCACGGTAGAGAAAAACTTGATGAAGCTGGTTTAGGCGATATTACAGATATAGCTATTTTATCTCATGGTGAGGTAAAAATGACAACAGTTAACCCCCAAGATTTAGACTTAGATTCTGCCCCAATAACTGCTTTACAAGGTGGAGAGGTAGAGAAAAATGCTGAAATTCTCAAGAATGTTCTTCAGGGTAAAGGAACCTCTGCACAAACAGATGTAGTCGCTTTGAATAGTTCTCTAGCACTACAAGTAGCAAGTGTTGTGCCACTAGAAGCTCATGCAGAAGGTATTGCCAAAGCTAAAGACATTCTCCAAAGTGGAGCAGCTTGGTTGAAGTTAGAGCAATTAGTTAAATTCTTAAATCAATAATTTTTACGTTGATCACTAAAAGTGAGCTAGTCTAATCAAGATGTTGGGTTTTCTTCATCAACCTAACTTATAGTACCCTTATGTGGAATTCGTCCATTCATGCATTGAATGGGTAATTATGAGGTCTCCATTTGTTGCGGAAACGCTCTGCAAACATAATGTAAAACCCACTCAAAACAGTTAAAAATCAAACAGTATTTATTGGTAATGCTTTTGGAATTTTGTCAGCAGTCAGTTATTTCCGCCATCCTGCACTAGGTAATTTAAGGTTTTTAGCTATAGAACTTTATTATTTATAATATCATGTCTGCTGCTATCGTTTGTGTAAACCTAAGGGTTAATATCTATAGAAAATTTAAGTTTTTTCGTGCTTTTAACCCTTCTCTCCTAGATAACTAAAACTTTCTTTCTTACCCTTACAATAAGTAACGATGTTACCAGACATGATATAATTAACTACTAGAACGTATCCGCAACTCTACTACATCTGCCTTAATTGTCATATCATACTCACCAAAAAAATTTTGCCCCAGTAGTCCTAATTCTTTATTTTCTGGAGCGATCGCAACGTTAAACTGGTTAATTGTTAGACCACCCGCAGAAACAGAAGTAACTACGGCAACTCCTAGTTCTACATCTTTGCCATCAGCTAAAGTAAAATTCCTTGTGTCAAAGGGTATAACTTTGAGAGCTTTTGCCATTTCTTGAGTAATTAAAGTAGAACTAGCACCAGTATCTAATACCATTTCATAGGTTTGATTACCATTAAAAGTCACATCAATTACAGGACTACCACCGCGACGACTTTTAATTGGTATTTGATATATCCCTGCTGCTGTACTCGAAGTTGATACTTGTTCTGGTAATTCTTCTGGAAACAGGCGACAAACTGATATTGTTAAGTCCTTCCTATTTCCTGCTTCATCAAGCATAAAGCATCCTGGATATTCTTGGGCGATCGCTGCGGTACAAATTAATGTAGTCACTAATATTGACGGTATTTGCCAAAAGATGGTTTTCACCTCTTGTTTGTGCTTAACCTGATTTCTGTCAGTAGAATTATATAGTGAAGAATTTTCCATCATAATTACTTTTTAAGAATTTCAATTATTTGTTTATTGTTAAGTTTTAAACTTAAAGCTAATTTTATCTTATTTAATTGATGAATGTAATCTGTACTTGTGACTACTACATTTTTCGTAAACCTAATATATTCTCAATAACCTAAGTAAATATTCTGACCTAATCTTTAAAGAAGCAGTCAGCACTCAGCAGAATCATTTTTGTACCTTTAGAATGGAATTTCAATCCCTTCTAAACCTTCCGGCGCAATAGTTGCAGGAGATTTTAACCCAAGCTAAAAAAACTGTTTGCGGGGCATTCCGGTACGGAAATAGTAAAAGCTGAAAGCTGAAAGCTGAAAGCTGATAGCTAGTTAAATTAAATACTAATTAATTGAGAGGAATTAAAATGTCAATCTCACCTCAACCAGCTCTGTTGGTACTAGCAGATGGAACTTCTTACAGTGGCTTATCTTTTGGCGCTCCAGGAACTACCATCGGAGAAGTGGTATTTAACACAGGAATGACTGGTTATCAAGAAGTTCTCACGGACCCAAGTTATCGTGGGCAAATTGTTACTTTTACTTACCCAGAATTAGGAAATACAGGAGTAAATTCTGAAGACGAAGAGTCCAATAAACCACAAATTAAAGGTGCGATCGCTCGTAATATTTGTCCACGTCCTAGTAACTGGCGCTCTACTCAATCTTTATCAGAATATCTTATAGAACATAAAATACCAGGAATTTATGGTATAGATACCCGTGCTTTGACTCGAAAAATTAGGACTGTGGGGGCAATGAATGGGGCAATTTCTACAGAAATTCTCGATCCAAGTGAATTATTACAAAAAGTTCAGTCTGCTCCTAGCATGGCTGGATTAAATTTAGTTCGGGAAGTAACAACAAAAGAAGTTTATCAATGGTCTGAAGCAACTAATCTAGATTGGGAGTTTAACCCTTCTGTTTCTGGTGATAGTGGAGAACAATTTACGGTTGTGGCCATTGACTTTGGGGTGAAAAGAAATATTTTGCGACGTTTAGCCAGTTATGGTTGTCGAGTTGTGGTTGTTCCTGCTAGTACACCACCAGCAGAAATTCTTAATTATAACCCTGATGGTATCTTTCTTTCTAATGGTCCAGGAGACCCATCTGCTGTGACAGAAGGTATTGAAACTACTAAGGAGTTGCTAAAATCATCTAAGCCTGTATTTGGCATTTGTATGGGACATCAAGTTCTCGGTCTAGCCTTGGGAGCAGATACTTTTAAACTAAAATTTGGTCATCGCGGTCTTAATCAACCTGCGGGTTTGCAGCAACAAGTGGAGATTACGAGTCAAAATCATGGATTTGCGATTGATGCAGATTCTTTAATACCTGAGGTGGAAATTACCCATCTCAACTTGAATGACCGAACTGTTGCTGGTTTACGACATAAATCTTTACCTTTGTTCTCCGTGCAGTACCATCCTGAAGCAAGTCCCGGCCCTCATGATGCGGATTACTTGTTTGAACGTTTTGTTCAAACAATGCGAGATGCTCGCAAAGCTAAAGCCTAGAATTGATATGCTTATTACGTTTAACTGCCCGCCAATTCAAACCGGGTTGTATGCGTCAATCTTGACTATGATCAAAATTGTCATCATCTCAATTCAGGCATTTGTCTGTTTAAATAAGTCATCTTGTGGTAGACAAACTTTACTTCAGGGAGTAGAATATTTATTTTAATTATGCAAAATCAAGCTAGGAGGGTGTTATTCCTGAGCCTAAGCAATTAAACCTGACTGTGAGCCTCAGAGGCTCTCACGAAGTCAGGGATAACAACTACCAACTATTCCGCCTAACAGGGTTATTAGATGCCTTCTCAGAAGGTGCTTTTAGCAAAACGCTGAAGACAAAAATCGATCAAGGACCAAAAAATATTATTTTGGACTTGTCCAAGATAGACTTTGTTGATAGTTCTGGTTTAGGAGCACTTGTACAATTAGTAAAGCATACCCAACAATATGAAGGTACTTTGCAGATAGTTTCCAATGCCCGTGTGACTCAAACTGTTAAGTTGGTTCGTTTAGAGAAGTTTTTGTCTTTACGAGCTTCGTTAGATGAAGCGATAGAGAATGTCAAGACATCTTGACTAAGCTAGGCAAAGACCGATTATCTAATCTAGATAGATGTGACCTCCCGTCAACCAGCAAAACTCTGGACGGGAGTAGCTCAAGCCTATTGACTATTTTACTGTTGACCAATCAGTAAGGTCTCAAGTATCCCCTTTAAAGGACATCAAAAACGAAATTTCGGATTTTTGTACCCTAGGACTCCATAGATCGGTGCCAATAACTGAAATGACCTTTCAGGTATAACAGTAGTTCCTTGATTATACTCCTCTTGATATCTACTAAAATCGATAACTTTTATAGCTTGACTTATACTAATTGCTGGGAAGTAGAATCATTGAAGCGAAATTAATTGATCATTGTTAAGTCATGGTATGAATAGAAAATCAAACAAATTTTTGTCCAAGTATTCATAAGTTTCTCAGAGTCGAAAATTTGTAACTAGATTAGCCATAGTTGTCAGAAACCACATAAGAAAATAAGGAGTGTCCAAACTACCATTTGTTTCAGATGAGGAGTAACGAAAGAAAAGTTATATCATAACTTAAGTTAAGACATTAATTAATTATCTGCATGGGGATCAAAAAAGCTGAAGCAATGTTTTATCAAGTATAAAGGCTAGCCTGACAAGGAGAATAATCAGTTTGCAGCAGTTAAACCCTCTTACCCTAACACAAGCAGAAGTTCAAAAAATTTCGCCTTCAGCTTGGGCATATTTGGGAGATGCAGTTTACGAACTGTATATTCGGAATTATTACTTGATACCACCAAAGCGATCGCGTTATTATCATCAATTAGTTGTGGCCCAAGTTAGGGCAGAAACTCAAGCCGATCATTTACATAATTTGAAACCACACCTCACGAGTGCAGAGTTAGATATTCTGAAACGAGGACGTAATGCTGCTTTTAGGAAACCAAAAAGATTAGATCCAGAGATTTATCAACAGGCTACCAGTTTAGAGACTTTAATTGGATACTTATATTTGACCGATCCCCAAAGGTTAAATCAATTACTAGGTTACATAGAATTAGATTAATATTAGATTAATATTTTTATAGGGTCAGGCAATAGAAATAATTACTTTTCTGGCTGAAATTTTTGATTGTATTGTATCTGTAATATATAACATAAAATTTGGGTAATTAGTTATCGTATCACCAAGTAGTCAAGAGTCAGAAGTCAAGAGAAAGAAAAGATTTGAACTATTAAATTATATAATTTATATTCAATACAACATCTGTATTAAAAGCAAGTAATTTTACCGAAAAATAAAGTTATAAAGCCTCTCCATTCATGGATAAAAAAGCGGTTGTTTGCGGAGCAGTCCGTTAAGATGGGATGGCGAGGTCTCCCACTCTTACAGAGCCGCTCCGCTTTTCATGTCGGCTCAAGCGCCGAAACGCCATATCCAATCAACCAAGAGAAGAAAAAAAATCCTTTGAGCCAATCCTCTTTTTTATAAGAAGAGGTAATTCTCAATTCTCAATTCTTGAAGATTACCCTATAATCTAATTTTATATAATATGTGAAATATTAGAGTATAAATGATTCTCTATTTTACAGGAAAGTGTGTTGTTAATTACAGCAAATTTTGGAGAAATGATGTATTTGGTCAATGATTAAAATATTATAGTGCGGGGATCTTGCCGGCAATGGTTGTACCTCACGGGCAAGGGAAAGTTCTGTAAAAATACTAAAAATTGGCTGCTAATTTTATAGTCAAAATATTTTAAAATTAGTAAGGATTTCCTCCGGAATGCTGCCTATTCATGTCGCGCAGTGAAATAGCCTTCAGGTATTAGCTAACCATTAAAAAATTCACTGTGAAGGAATAATTAGAGTAGTTAAGAAATATTATTTATAAGTTATGTCTACAAAAAAAATTAAATTAAATCCTCAAGAAAAACCCCAGAAAAAGAAACAAATTAAACTAAACGATAGGCGCCCAAAAAATGATACTTCAGCAAATACCAACGAGGAAGATGATGATCTAATCTATGGCAGACATACTGTACAAGCTGCCCTCCAAAGTGAGCGATATTTAAACCGTATCTGGATTATTTCTCCACTGCGATACGATCCCCGGTTTCATATATTGCTTAATGAGGCTAAAACAAAAGGTACAATCATAGATGAAGTAGACGATCGACGCCTAGATCAAATTACCCATAGAAAAAATCATCAGGGTATAGCAGCTCAAATATCTCCTTACGAGTATAAAGAACTTCACGAATTAATTTCTCAAGCAAAATCTAAAACCGATCAACCTGTATTGCTGGTAGCTGATGGTATCAATGATCCCCATAACTTAGGAGCTATTATTCGCACTGGTGAAGCTCTCGGAATACAAGGTCTAGTTATTCCACAAAGACGAGCAGTGGGAATAACTTCGACTGTAACAAAAGTTGCAGCAGGAGCCTTAGAAAATTTTCCTGTAGCTAGAGTTGTTAATCTTAGCAATGCTTTGGAAGAATTGAAGAAAGAGGGCTTCTGGATATACGGTACTGTAGCAAATGATGGAGAACTGATTCATACAGTAAAATTTACTGGAGCTATTGTTTTAGTAGTTGGTAGTGAAGCAGAGGGTTTAAGTCTTCTAATTCAAAAAAACTGTGACGTCTTAGTTTCTATACCAATGTCGGGAAGTACGCCTAGTTTAAATGTATCAGTAGCAACGGGTATGGCCATTTATGAAATCCACCGCCAACGCTGGTCAAAAAATTTGCGTATGTAGTAAAAATATAACGTTTCTCAATGAGAAGAAGATACAAAATTTGTAATTTTAGGTAACATTCAAGAAGTCTAAAGACTACAGAATAGAGATAATCTAAGAACTTATAATCTACTTTCACTTAGATAAAAAGTGTTATATGATTGAAAAAACAGAAGTTGAGTAGTATAACTAAAGTATAGATTAATAATATAGCTAAAAATGGGTTGAGCAATTTTCTGGAAATGTCGCAAGAGAACTACTGTTAAATTGCGATTTGATTAACGGTTAGATGGCGCGTTTAAACCCCCAGAATAAAGTTCCGCGCACAACTTCATTAACACCCTTATCTTGACTGAGACGCTCCGCGAGATATAACGCGCAGCGAAACGGTTGGAAGTCAGGAGTAATTTGGGGAATTTATACTTGACTCCTGGGTGAAAGCTTTATGGAGTAAAACATCTCCATTTTTACCTACGGTATCTACAATTGATTGGAGTTGAATTCCCAGACTCAAGATTTATTTCTCCAGAATTGCTCTATTCTGACTCCTGCTTCAATTGTGACTCACCAACTAATTGATCGTCATCTAATCAAAGCAAATACCTCAAAATCTCTTCTAGGAGTGAATTAATGATAGATCCTGAAACTAGCCCTTTTCACTATCATCAAAACTCACTATAATTTGCACAGTTTAGTTTAGTTATGGATTAAACTTTCCTTAGATAGTTAGTTTATAACTTCTAGATTCAGAAGTTATAGGCATTATCAGAAATTAAAATCAGTACATTCAATAATCAACTACTAATACTCAGATTCTTAAATAACATGAAAGAAAAATTGGTCAATTTTCTGAACTTCTCCGGAATATCTTGGTGGGTTAAAATTTTTACTGTAAATCCTCGTTGCACTTATTATTTTGGCCCTTTTATGACAAGTGAAGAAGCTAAAGCTGCTGAAACAGGTTACATAGAAGATTTAGAAGGTGAAGGGGCTCAAGGTATTCAGGTATCTATTCAGCAGTGTCAACCTGTAGAGTTGACTATATATAATGATGAATTAGAGAGCAGTGGTGATGAGGTAATGGTAAATCCTGTATTTAACTAGAGCTAGGTGCGTATCAGAATTTTAGATACACTTGCTGCGGTTGTCTTATTGTTTCTGTTTGTGGAAGTTTAGACCTTGATCGGTCTTTGGAAAAGAGAGTTTCTATACACGAGACTGAGAGAATTACCGTGATCTCCCTTGTGATTAATCAAATCTATTTATCATTAGGAAGTCTAAAATATGTTTGGTGATGCTCTATCCAATTTTTAATATCTGTTAGCACTTGGTTGGGAATTTCCCAAGGAAACAAATGGGCAGTATTAGGGTAGCATTGCCAAGCAGCATTTTTGAGGTGAAGAGCAGTTTCTTGACTTGACTCAGAGGTAATATGGCGATCTCTTACTCCTGCTAATACTAAGGAAGGAGATTGAATCTGAGGTATGTCGGCCAATCTATTATAACCACCTCTTAAAGCTTGGTTCAAGGCTCTAGTGGCTATTCTAGAAGTTTGCAAATAAGCGGGAACTGCTTCTTTTGCTAGGTATTGATAGGTAGCAGGGGTATGGCGTGGGATAAGATATCTAAATAGCGATCGCTTGCCAAAAGTATTAATATTCCATTGCCAACCAGGCAAAAACCAATTTATTATCCCTGCTAAACCAGTATAAAGATTATCTTGCCAAGTTATTGGTGGGTGATTACTTCGAGGTCTTGCTGCTGTCGCGATTAAAATTAAACCTGCGACTTGCTCCGGGTTTCTCAGAGCTAATTCCATGGCAATAATTCCACCTAAAGACCATCCTAATATTAAGTATCTAGAAATTTGAAGTTGTTCTAGAAGTTTTTCTAAGTCTATTAAATGTTGAGTCATCTCAAAGTTAGTTTTCGTAGAACTTTTGCCGTACCCTCTTAAGTCTGGAGCAATAGTTTGAAAGTTTCGGCATAGAGAGTCAGTAAAGACTGACATACATTGAGCTGAACCTGGATGTCCGTGGAGACAGAGAATAGGAAAACCTTCTCCTTGGAGTTGAAAATGTAGTTTAGTACCTTCAATAATAATATTTCTCTGTCGATCAGTGACTCTATTTTCAGACATTTATTAATTTTTTAATTCCTAAATTTTCGATTAAAATTTGTAAATAATAAATTACTTTCAAAAGATTTTACCATATCTTCTAAGATGTACAATATTTGGAAAAAGAATGATCCTTCCGAATGGCCTTTACCTGAATTGGTTAATAAGCAAGGCATTGAAAAGTACGAATATTCTTTATTTTCTCAAAATGGAGAAGATGGGATAATACGATATTTGTTTTCGGAAATTGGATTTGGCTCAAAATTGTTTCTAGAGTTTGGCTTTGGTGTCACTCAAAGTAATAGTCTAAGACTAATATTAAAAGAAGGGTTCGGTGGTGTTTTTATAGATGGAAATGAATTATCGGTAAAATATTTTAAGCAAGTAGCAAAGTTATTTGGTATTACAAATGTGGTAGCTATTAGCAAGTTCCTTAATCTAAATAATTTAGAAACTACAATTACTCAAAGTGGTCTTCCTGAAGAAATTGATTTATTATCTATTGATGTTGATGGCAATGATTACTGGTTTTGGGAGGCAATAAAATTTTTATCTCCACGGATAGTTATTATTGAATATAATGCTAGTTTAGGACAAGAATTATCTTTATCTACTCTCTACGATCCTAATTTTAATCGACATGAGAAACACTCAAGTGGATTTTACTGTGGTGCATCAATAAAAGCCTTTGAAATATTAGGTAAAGAGAAAGGATATAGTTTAATTGGTTGTGATTCAAATGGAGTTAACGCCTTTTTTGTAAGAGATGACTGTTTAACAGAAAATATTCAAGTAATATCCTCCCAATTAGCCTATCGACCACACAAGAATAGGCTAGAACGTGGTTTATCCAGCGAAGAACAATTTACAATAATTAAGGATCTGCAATTTGTTAATATTCAATAAAGGTTGAAGAACAAACCTATTCCTTAAGAAGGATTTTTTCAGGAAACTTTAATTACAAATAGATAATTAATAATTGATAATTAGAGCTTACCGATCTAAAGATAAAAAGATTTACATATAAAGGTTTGAGCCGTTTTATAATCGAAATAAAAAAGTGCCAGGTTTTCAGCTCTTGACGTTCAAAAAGTTAGTATTTTAGGCAGACAAGAATAGAAATAAAGGGAAAAATATATCCGACTATCTCTTCTATAATTCCTCTTTCTCCTAACTCCTAACTCCTAACTACTTCCTGCCTCAACCAAGAAACTTTTTCAGCAAATCCTAATTACAGAGATATTTTTCATTATCCACTATCCATTATTCATCAATGATATTTCCGCACTTGGTTCAATCCTAATTCTCTGACAACATCTCCAATAACTCCGCCTCACTCAACTGTTTCACCCCCAACTTTTCTGCCTTTTCTAACTTAGAACCTGCATCTTCTCCCACCACAACAAAATCAGTCTTAGAGCTTACCGAACTTGTCACTTTCCCACCAGCATTTTGAATCAAATTTTTCGCCTCATCTCGCTTCAACATTGGTAAAGTTCCCGTCAATACAAAAATTTTCCCTCTTAACAAACTACTTTGAACTTTTACGACATCAGTTGTAGATTCTTTCGTCTCCATCCTCACTCCAGCAGTTTCCAGACGTGCTACCAAATTCTGATTTGCTGGTACCCGGAACCACTGTTCCACAGATTGGGCAATTTCTGGACCAATACCATACAATGCTTCAATGTCAGTTGCCTTTGCTTGCCCTAACTGTGCCACAGTCGGAAATTTCTGAGTCAATAACTCTGCATTCACACTACCCACATGACGAATACCCAAACCATAAAGCACCCGCCCCCAGGGTTGAGCCTTAGAATTAGCGATCGCCTCCACCAACTTACTCGCCGACTTTTCCCCCATCCGTTCCAACGAAGTCAAATCTTCCACAGTCAAATTATACAAATCTGCTACAGACTTAACTAAATCACTATTAACCATTTGCTGCACCAACTTTTCCCCCAAACCATTAATGTCCAGAGCGCCCCTAGATGCCCAATGTGCCAACGAACCTCGCAGAATAGCGGGACATGAAGTATTAATACATCGAGTTACTGCCTCATCTCTAGGTTTAATCACAGGTTGACTACATTCTGGACAGTGAGTGGGCATTTGAAATCTTTCGGCTTTTTTGGGCCGTAATTCTGTTAAAACTCTGACCACTTCTGGAATAATTTCTCCTGCCTTGCGGACTATCACTGTGTCCCCAATATGTAAGTCCAGTTCTTCTAGGCGATCGCTATTATGTAGGGATGCCCTTTGTACGGTTGTGCCTGCCAACTGGACTGGTTTTAATTCGGCCACGGGGGTCAGCGCCCCAGTACGGCCTACTTGGACTGTAACTGCTTGGACAATAGTAGGAATTTCTTCGGCAGGGTATTTGAGAGCGATCGCCCAGCGAGGGAATTTTTGAGTAAACCCCAATTTTTTTTGTAATGGTAAAGAATTAAGTTTAACCACTACTCCATCAGTTAAATAAGGTAGATTTTTTCGTTCCTTATCCCAGTATTGATAATATGCTTCAACTTCATCTAAAGAGGAACAAAGTTGACGGTTAGGATTAACTTTGAAACCTAATTTTTGGAGTAAATCTAAATATTCCCACTGGGTAAAAAATTGAGAAAATTCTGATTTATTTTCTTCTAAATCTAAATAAAGTGTATAAGCAAAAAAATCTAATCGGCGTTGAGCGACTATTTTTGAGTCTAATTGTCTTAAAGTACCTGCTGCTGCATTACGAGGATTTGCAAATATAGTCTCTCCAATTTTTTCTCTTTCAGCGTTGATATTTTCAAATACATTTATTGATAAAAAAGCTTCACCCCGAACTTCTACTCTTGAAGGTGGATTATCAACTTTCAGTTTTAAGGGAATACTATTAATTGTCTTGACATTCTGAGTAATATCTTCCCCCATAATTCCATCACCACGAGTAGCTCCTCGTACTAATAAACCATTTTCATAAGTTAAAGCTAAAGCAGAACCATCAATTTTTAATTCACAAACATAATCCAAAATTGTTAGGTCTATTTCATCAGAATAAGAGTCAGTAATTACTTGACCTAAAGAATTAACAGGAGGAAATGGAGCTAACTCATCAATAGAGTCATATTTTTGACTTTTACCTTCACTTTCAACTTCTAAATTTTTAGTTTGACTAGGATTGTATTTTTGATTTTTGATTTTTGATTTTTGATTTTTACAACGTTCTTGCCAGCTTTTTAATTCCTCAATATTAAAAGCATTTTCCAGACTATAAAGGGGAATATTATGTTTAATTGATACAAACTTAGTTGCTGGTTTTTCTCCCACTCTTTGAGTAGGACTATCTAGAACAATTAATTGAGGATATTGGGTTTCTAATTCCTGTAATTCTCGGAGTAGGCGATCGTAAACAGCATCTTCCATAATTGGGTTATCAAGAACATAGTAAGCATAACCAGCTTCTTGAAGTTTTTCCCTTAATTGTTGAGTGTATTGCTCAACTTCTGGTGTTAGTTTTGCCACGATTTATTCTTTCCTTCCCTCAAATTTAGAGCAATACGGTTCATATAAGACCAAAACTTATAAGTTATCGATCCATAGACTCATGTACTTTCCTTATTTATTCTTCCTTTTAAACTCCCTATTCCCTATTTCCTGCTTTTCAAGGGGATAAAAAAATTTTTGATTCAGTATTTCACTCATCCAGCTTCAGGAGTCGATACTGATAACTAATAACTAATTAAACTTCCTATTCCCCATTCTCTATAAATTATAAATTCAAATCTAAAAACTCACTAAATTTCTTTTCTATAATTGGTATTTTGACTTCCACATCTCCATTATTGCGACTTTTATCATCACCATTTCTTGATTTTGTACCATTAACTCTTTTCTTAGGTTCATGTTCTACCTGAAAGACATTTGCATAGAGATTAGCAATAATTTGTTTTCCACTTTGAGTTAATTCCAAATAATTAAGAGCTGCAGGAATATAAGGATAAACTCCATTCCAGTAAAATTTCGCGTAACTGCGCCGGAGATCGCCAGGAGATTTATAACCTAAAACTTTATTCGTGCCAACTTCTTCAAATTCATAAAATAAAGCACTAATTTTGAGCAAATAATTCGGGTCACTTAATTGACCAATTAAATCTGCTGCCCTTGATAATCCAGAAAAATTATTTCTATCTTGATGAGTTTCTGCTTCTGGAACAGGAAAACGAGTTAATTCAATATTACGTTTAATTTGATCTGCGTCAATTAATCGATGACCACCAAAACGTTCATCTATTACTAATTTACCCCGGTCAACATGATAAGGTGTTAAGCTGGCTGCAGTAGCACCATATGGCAAAGAAACCATCCCACCATCTATTCCTGTAGCATATCGACCTAATAATTCTTGGTCTTCTCGACAGACTCCCTTCGTATAGCCAATATCGTGACACAATAAAGAAATAATATAGTGTAACCAATCTTCAGGAGAGACTCCACCTTCACGAATGTGCTTACCCCGCAAAATTTCTTGTCCGACAAGAGTCACTAACATTGTGTGCTCAACATTGTGATATAATGCATCACAATTACCGATATTTTCCAGAGCCATATTTCCTGCCCAGGCAATAATTTCTGGATAATCTGGTTTAAAACCACCATAAGTACGATGGTATCCTGCTTGTAGCTCTTTGACAAAAGTATCTATTAAGATTTCTGTTGGATTAAACATTACTATTTCTTTGCACTCCAGTATATAAGTGTTACTCTGATAGCTTGAGCTGTAGCAGTTAGCCGTTAATTTATCAATTTATCAGAACTTGCTTTTATAATCAGTTTAATTGCAAGTCTAAATATGAACAAATTATTTTTTTAGTTTGACTTTTCTATATGTCTGCTTAGTTTAAAATTAACAAAAATTTATAGCTTCGCCAAGATACTTGTCAAAATAAGAAGATATTATTGCTACGGGTCATTTCAGTTATTAGTTAGCCTCCTAAAGAGCAGCTTTTTTTGCGAATGCTACGCATTCATGTCGCGAAGGGAAACAGAACCTCCTGCAATAATGAGACTTGCAATACAGAATATTATTTTTTATTCCCTTAAAAGAGGAGACATGAGACCCAACTTTTTTTGGTTAGGCAAAAAACAAAAGCCAAAAGGCAAAAGTTTACTAAAATAGGTTTTCACTATATACCAATATTTTAAACTTAATGCGTACTTCTGTACTACCTGAATTCATTAGATTGTGGACATTGAAATTAATCAGACTTGATACTCTTTGTCTATTGTAGTTTTATTTGTGGGACATATACATACAAAAGCCGTTTAATATTTGTGTCTTGAGTTTTTTAGTCAAAATCAGAACTCATAAGTAATAATTAGAGGTGAATTTGGCAAGACAGGAAAATTGAATTTGAAGGCTGATTTTAATTTCAAAACTGATATTTATTTTTCATAAAAGTATAACTTAAGAGTCAGGTTTCAAAAGCTATGAGCTGGTGTGAAAATACTTTTTTCTCAAACTTTGATTGAAGAAATATTCTCCCAATCATGCCTAAGATTCCTTGAGAGATAGTAGTCTATATCAAGCTAAAACTGCCATAAAAGACTTATTAATAGTAATTAGATCGCTCTAAAATAGGTTCTATATTACTCACCCAACAAATATAATTAAAAATATGTAAATACTAATATAATCAGACAAACAAGTTATTGAGAAAAGTTTTATGGTCACTGCAACAGAAGATGGTCTTTTTAATGGTACTACAGTTGAGATGTTCAGGCCACCTCCAGAGAATGAAAATGGAGGTAGTATGGGTGGTAATGGGACAAGTCCCGATGGAAATGGAAGTTCTCCAAGTTCATTCAATATAATTGTCCTGACAGAAGATGACGATGAGACTATTGCTTCAGGAGAAGCAGATTCAATTGAGGCATTGGCAGGTCGAGATTCTGTAGAAGGTAGAGGTGGAGGAGATATAATTTTTGGCAATCAGGACAATGATACACTTTTAGGAGGAACTGGTGATGATTCCCTGCTTGGTAATCAACAACAGGATTCTTTGTTAGGGGATGATGGTGAAGATACATTGTGGGGTGGTAGAGATAATGATTTTCTAGATGGAGGTGATGATGATGACACACTTTTTGGCAATAGAGGTAATGACTGTCTTTTTGGAAGTTTAGGTGATGATTGTCTATACGGAGGCAAAGGTGATGATTGCTTAGATGGAGGTGAAGGTGATGATACTCTAGCAGGCGATCGCGACTCTGATACTTTAACAGGAGGAACAGGGGAAGATTTATTCATTATTTCTGAAAACACAGGTGGTCTCAGTGCATCAGAAGCAGATATTATTACTGATTATAATCCTGATGAAGACGATGAAATTGGATTAATTGATGGTTTGAGTCGTGGTGACCTGCAATTTGAGACAACCTTAGTAGGTGGGGAAAGTGGGGAAAGTGGGGTAGTAATTAGGTTGAGAGATGACGAAGAAGATTTTCTGGCAATAGTTCTTGGTATAGTCGATGAAGATGACCTTGACTTCACAATTATCTGAGGCAACATGATAAAAAAAGATTAGGTGTGAAATAACAATATAATGCAAGGATTTCTCAATCTTAACAAACCATCCGGTATGACTTCCCATGACTGTGTAGCAAAGGTACGAAAGTTGCTACGTCTCAAACGTGTTGGACATGGAGGAACTCTCGATCCTGCTGCTACTGGTGTTTTACCTATTGCGGTGGGAAAGGCAACCAGGTTATTACAATTTCTACGTTCAGAAAAAGCTTATCGTGGTACAGTCAGATTTGGTATGATCACTACTACTGATGATTTGGAAGGAGAAATTGTTCAATCTGCACCAGTACCAGAATTAATGTTGTCTGATGTTGAAGCAGTGCTGCCAAATTTCTTAGGTAAAATTGAACAAGTGCCACCAAGTTATAGTGCAATACAGGTAAAAGGAAAACGACTTTATGATTTAGCGCGTCAGGGAAAAATAGTTGATGTTCCTACTCGCATTGTTGAAGTGTTTAATATAGAAATTCTTGACTGGCGAAGTGGAGATTTTCCGGAAGTAGATTTAGCGATCGCTTGTGGTACTGGTACTTATATTCGAGCGATCGCCCGAGATATAGGTGCAATTTTAAATACTGGTGGAACTTTAGCTGCTTTAACCCGGACAGAAAGTAGTGGATTTTCTGGGGAAAATAGTCTCACATTTGCAGAAGTGGAAAGTCAGCTACAGGAAAATAAATTTAGTCTTTTATCTATGGAAATAGCATTGGCACATTTACCAGGGATCTTTTTGGTTCCTGAAGACGCAAAAAGATGGTGTCAAGGTCAACGTTTACCCTATCAACAAAGATGGGAAATAGAAGCTGACAAAACTGATCATCATTTCCGAGTATACAATCTAGAAGGTGAATTTCTAGGTATTGGACAGTTAATCAAATCCGAAGAAAATTTATTATTAGCACCTCAAGTTGTAATTAGTAATTAATACCAATTTCATCAACTTAGGCTACACTACTTATCTTATACTTAAATGTGAAATAATTTCCTGAAATTACTGAGCGCGTCAAAGTTTTGAGCCTATTGGGACTTACACAACTTTTAATATCATGTCCGGTAGGATCGCTATTGTAAGGTCAGGGTAAGGAAGAAGATTTTATATCATGTTCGGTTAAATAGTTATTGTAATTAAAGCTCGTAGTAGGGCTTTAGCCCCATCTACAGTTAGGGCTGAAGCCCTACTACAAACCATATACTTTATTATACAGCGGTTTTCATATTAATAAACCACAATGATACTGACTCCTTACTCCTTACT
>NZ_JBNHER010000269.1:0-24085 GCF_050015975.1 Dapis purpurea BLCC-M126
AGGGCAAACCACACAGACAACGCCCGGCTCTCCCATACGACGCTCCCCAAGGGGAAAGCGCGGGACTTCCCGCCGGGGGAGTTAAATTTAAGAACCGGACTTTCCGCTCAAGACCCAGAAACCTTGATTATTCCGTATAAAGTTGAGTTGCACATCGCGTATCTCTAATTATCAATTATCAATTAATGAACTACTTTAAATCTAATAGGCCACTGGTTTTAAGCTTAGGATTAAAACGAATATTTTCTTGTAAACCTCTAGTTTTTAATACCTCTAAAATATTAGCTTCTACTCGCCTAGCTATATTTTTTAGGAGTTTTTCTTTGGCAACTTCATCAATTAATGGATCTTCATATTGTACTGTTTCTGCTTCGGTCATTTCTTGTTTAGCATCTATTGGTTGATTCCATTTTGCTTCTGCTGTACCATTGCCTATAGGTAGAGAGCCATTTTCATTAATCCAAGCTGCTTTTATACCTTCCAATACACTACGATTTGGACGCTCAATAGTTTGTACTTTTAACCAATGGCAGCTACGAGGTTGACGAACTAAATGTTGTTTAAGACTCTGACATACATCACGAGAATAACCAACAAATAGTAGTTCTTTTTCCTGGTCAAAAATTCCATAAACACCAATTTTTCCTTGTAATGATAATGGTAAATTACCTTCGGAATCAATATAAGGCAAATATTCTAATTGGGATAATTCTGGTATTTGTATTTCAGTGTTAGTCATTTCAGTTATCAGTTATCAGTTATTAATACCTCCTATCCCCGATCGGGAACTCCTAAAACCCTTTTATGATAGAAATATGGGGGGGTGGGGAGATGGGGAGGTGGGGGGAGAAAAGCCTCTAATTAAATACGTTGGCTCTCCCGAAATATCCAGTTAAGGGCAATTATATTATGTTCGGTTAAATACTTAATTATAATTAAAGTTCGTAGTAGGGCTTCAGCCCTACTACAAACAAGAACTTTATTATAAGCGATTATCGGAACATGATATTACATAATTTCTCTCTAAATGTCTACGTTTTATTTTCAGAAAGATGTTGATAAAACATAGCACTGAAACTGGAGGCAAGAAAATTTGAAATTTCCTTTTTTATACCTTGGAAATGGGAGCTTTCAAACCTTATTTCTTGTTTCTTGGTGATTTTTTCTATTGTCAGGTTTTAGGAGAAGCGAGCATTAATTTCGGTTTAATTAAAATTGATTAATTTCTGGTAATTTTATAGATAGCACAGAGACGGCTTGGTTTAAATATTTTGGCTTTAAACATGAAATTAGGTGGCACATTGATAATAATATAATCACTGGATTCGTGATAGTTCTCAAATTCTTTTGGCATTCCTTTTGGTGTTTCTTTGCTGTAAGGAACTGGTTGAAACATTAATTCAGTAAATTCTAATTTTTTACAGGGAAATTGTGTGGTGATTTGTTGGATAAAATTTTCACTTGTTAATAAACTGAACAACGTTTGTTTAGTCTCTATCTCTAGAGTGAAACTACTATCAAAGTTTTCAATAATTTTTAAACCCATGTTGATTTTCTTTTTGAATGTTTATGTAATTTGGCTCTAGTTTTTGAGATAGTATTGCTTCTATCACATTGGAAATACCCTTTACTTATATTACTATTTGTTTGATTAAACTCAACTATTTTGAGTGAATATGAATAATTGTTAAGACATGATTTGATACAACAAATTGTGATAAAATATCTAGATAAAAATTTGTAGTATCTATTATTTCAGCAAACAGATATTATGGGGATCTAGATTTATGGAAAATAGGGAAACATCATCAAAAGTGTTAAATAATCCCCGAAGTCAGCTTAATTGGCTAGAAATAGCAGAATATAGTGCTTTAGGGGCTTCAGTTTTTGGTTCAGGTTTGGCGTGGTTATTTGAACAAATTTTGTGGGCTGCAACTCCAATAACATTGGGATTATTTTTGAATACAATTAATCGAAAAATATTTGAGGAAAAAATCCAAAAACAGACTAATAATGAAGTAGAAGAATTAAGAATAGATATGAACTCAGTTTTTGAGCAATTAGACGCACTACCAAAAGCAATTATTGAACAAACTGCAGAGTTATCTCAAAATCAATCAAGCTTTGAATACAATACAATTACAAAAGAAGACTGGGAAGCAATAAATATTAAATTTTCAGATATTGAAGAAGAACTACAATCATTAAAAAATTTAGCTACAGATTTACAGCCAAATCAAGGAGATAATTTAGAATCAACCAACAATACATCAATATCAAATCAAATAGAAGAATTACAAGCACAAATAACTAGGTTGCAAGAACTAAATAGAGATATTGTCAGACCATATTTTATTAGTTTAATTCGTGCTGTAAAGCAACTAAAAAAAACAACAAAATCTTAATTATTAGATATTACAGAAACTATAGATTTGCCAACCAAAATGGTATTTCCTTTACTACATAAGTAATCAAGCAAAATTAATTGTATATTTAGTGCTTAAGTTAAATAGGTAGGCAAAATAATTTCGCTCGTGCTGTAATTTCCGATGCTGGGAACATGAAGATTTACTGACTACCGCGCCACCTAAAACCTAAAATTTATTTGTCGCAAATATTTATAACTATAATAAGGTACAGTATTTTTGTCTCTTCCCGATGCCCTGTTCTCTAAAATCCAAAACTTGTTGATCTTACAAATTTGAGAATTGCTATATGACATTATAAATACTGTCATACTTGAGTATTGTTATCTATATACAAACAGAGGAAAATTATAATGATAAGGTGACAAAAATAATCACAAAACCTATGCACCCAAATCCAGAAACTAGGTTTTTTCGTAGATGTCTATTGTTCAAAGCAAAGTTTTTTGCTGGCAACCGGATTTCTTTGCGTAAGTCCTATAATCATATAGTAAATATTCGGTATTAATCTTAATTCTGGCGAATAGAGCTAGAACTTTGTTGTAGATAAAAAATTAACTTTTGATAATGACTATTTTTCAGACTTCCATAATATTTCCATTAATAAGTTTAGCAACTATTTATATCTCTGGTTTTATATTGCTAAGATTACTGCAAAACCGATTGATATTTGAACCTAAATCATTGGTGGTAGCTACTCCTGCTGCTTTTAACCTTCCTTATGAAGAAGTTTGGTTATCAGTTACAACTACTCGCAACCAGATAGAAAAAATATCTGGTTGGTGGATTCCGCAAACTCAACCTAACGCAGAAGTCATTCTCTTTCTACATGGTACCAGTGGTAACATGGCTGCTCAGGAAAAAAGTTACAATCTCGATCGCGTAGCAAAACTATATCAGTTAGGATTTTCGGTATTTATGATTGATTATCGGGGATATGGTAATAGTAAAGGCAGATTTCCGACAGAAGCAACAGTTTATGAAGATGCTGCAATAGCTTGGAGTTATTTAATTCAAGAAAAAAGCTTTGCACCAGAAGAAATTTTTATTTATGGATATTCTCTCGGAGGAGCGATCGCTGTCAATCTCTGCTTACAACAACCAAAAGCAGCAGGGTTAATAGCTGAAGGTTGCTTTACTTGTATCAAAGACATGGCTGAATACAGACGTAAAATCCAGATATTTCCGCTGAAATTTGTGATAACTCAGAAATTTGATTTTATTAATAAAGTTAAATCATTGCAAATGCCAGTTTTGTTTATTCATGGTATGAATGATGAAACTATACCTGCAACTATGAGTCAAAAATTATTTGCTGCTGCACCCGATCCCAAAAAACTGCTCTTGATACCAAATGCTGGACATAATGATCTGAGTCAAGTAGAGAGCGATCGCTACATAGCAGCATTGCAAGAATTCTTTGCTACAGCGGAGGAGTCAGGATTCAGGAGTCAGGAGTTAGGGATTAGGAGTTAGGAAGGAATAATAATGAGTCAGAATTCAGGTGATTGTCTGCGTTGTTCAATTGCAGCAATGTATAAATCTAGTAATTTACTTAGTTTTTCTAAAGAGAGTAGCAGTTCAGAAGTATTCCCAGATTCAAGGTCATTTGCCAGAATTAAGTAATATCGCGACTCCTCTAGGGAATCTTGTGCAATATCTAACAATCGGATTTTATCTTCTGCTAAACCCTTTTTCCCAAAGCCTTCTGCTATGTTAGCTGGAACTGATACAAACGCTCGTCTTAACGCTCGAAGTTAATCTGTAGGTTTCCGTTTTGGGAAAATTGCTACTCAAACGATACACTTCTAAAACCAGTTGCTGTGCTTTTTGCCAAACAATTCATACCCGAAAACTTTTAGCAGATTCTCTCTTCATTCTGACTCCTGTCTCCTGTCTCCTGACTCCTTCCTTTAAGGACTTTTGACTTTTAACTTTGGACTGAATAAAATATAGGGCATGAATAAACAAAATCCTACCCCTAATATTCCTCCCTATACCTGGAATCGTCCCATTGGTCTTGATTGGGACAAACCTTACACAGTCCGCTATAGCAGTAATCTTGATGATGGCCCCTGGCACGGAATGCCCCTTGGAGGTTTCGGCGCAGGTGCCATCGGTCGTTCCCCACGAGGCGATTTTAATCTCTGGCATCTCGACGGTGGCGAACACATTTATCAAAATCTGTCTGCCTGTCAATTTAGCATTTTTGAAGAAACAAAAGGCCAGAAACAAGCTTATGCTTTATGCACAGAAGCACCAACAGATGGCACTCTCTCAACTTGGCAATGGTATCCCAAGGAAAAAGCAGGACTAAATACTGGCACTTATCATGCTCTTTATCCCCGGAGTTGGTTTGTCTATGAAAATGTATTTACTGCAAAATTAAGTTGCGAACAATTTTCCCCAATTTGGGCAGGTAACTATCAAGAAACCAGTTACCCCATCGCTATATTTGAATGGATTGCTCATAATCCTACAGATGAACCAATTACACTCAGTATAATGCTCACATGGCAAAATACTATCGGTTGGTTTACCAATTCTGTGAAAACACCAGAAGTACAAGTACGAGATGATGGCAGCCCAGTTTATGAATACAAACCTCGGTGGGGAGAGAGTACAGACAATTTTAACCTATTAGTAGAAGATTTTCACCGTATTGGTTGCACCATGACCAAATTAAGTATTGCCGACGAACCCGCAGAAGGCGAAGGGCAAATGGCGATCGGTACTTTTACCAATGCTGGTGTTGAAGTCAACTATAATACACGTTGGAACCCCGTTGGCAGTGGGGAAGATATCTGGCGCTACTTCGCAATAGACGGCACCCTTATAGATGAACAGAATGAACTACCTGCACAAGAAGGAGAGCAAATAGGAATAGGGATATCAGTTCGTTTCACCATCAGACCAGGAAGAAGCCGGAAAATCCCTTTCTTCTTGGCTTGGGATTTGCCTGTGACTGAGTTTGGCGCTGGAGTTTCATATTACCGCCGTTATACAGATTTTTATGGTCGCCATGGGAAAAATTCCTGGTCGATGATTCGTACTGCCATGAAACATTATCAAACCTGGCGGGAGAATATTGAAGCTTGGCAAAATCCGATTCTACAACGGGAAGATTTGCCTACTTGGTTTAAGACAGCTTTGTTTAATGAACTTTATGACCTCACCACTGGGGGAACTATTTGGAGTGCTGCCGATCAACACGATCCCAAAGGTCAGTTTGCCGTGCTGGAATGTCTGGATTACCGTTGGTATGAGAGTTTAGATGTGAGGTTATATGGTTCTTTTGGTCTGTTGATGTTGTGGCCGGATTTGGAAAAGTCAGTGTTGCTGGCGTTTGCACGGGCGATTTCGACGGCGGATGATACACCCAGAATTATTGGTTATAATCAAGCATCGGCAGTGAGAAAGATTGCGGCTGCAACTCCCCACGACTTGGGCGCACCCAACGAACATCCCTGGAAGAAGACAAATTATACCAGTTATCAAGATTGTAATCAGTGGAAGGATTTATCTAGTGATTTTGTGTTGCAAGTGTATCGAGATTTTCTGTTGACTGGTGCAGATGATTACGAGTTTCTCTGGGAATGTTGGTCTGCTGTTGTGGAAACCTTAGCATATCTCAAGGGTTTTGACAAAGATAATGATGGCATTCCTGAAAATGAGGGAGCGCCAGACCAAACTTTTGATGATTGGCAGTTGCGGGGGGTGAGTGCATATTGTGGGGGGTTATGGTTAGCTGCATTGGAAGCAGCGATCGCAATTGGGAAAATTTTAATTGAGCATCCCAGGGAAATTCCTTATTATCCACCGGAGGGTTTCCATTATGAGGTTGATAAAAATTCTGTAGATGCAATTAATAATCAAATTTCTGTGTATCAAAATTGGTTAGAAGAAGGATTACCTATTTATCAAGAAAAATTATGGAATGGGGAATATTATCGTTTGGATAGTGAGAGTAATTCGGAAGTAGTAATGGCTGACCAATTATGCGGTCAATTTTATGCCAGGTTATTAAATTTCCCAGATATTGTACCTGCTGAATGTGCTTTATCTGCTTTAAAAACTGTCTATAATTCTTGTTTTAAAAATTTTCATAATGGTAAATTTGGAGCAGTTAACGGAGTGTTGCCTGATGGTTCCCCAGAGAATCCTAATGCTACCCATCCTTTGGAAGTTTGGACAGGAATTAATTTTGGTTTAGCAGCTTTTATGGTGCAAATTGGCATGAAAAAAGAAGCTTTGGAAATAACTGAGGCGGTAGTGCAACAAATTTATAAAAATGGCTTACAATTTCGCACCCCAGAAGCTATTACAGCAGAGGGTACTTTTCGAGCTAGTCATTATTTAAGAGCAATGGCAATTTGGGCAATTTATAATGAATTGAGAATTGAGAATTGAGAATTTAGAAGTTAAATTATTACTTTATTATTTTGATAAAATTAGAAAAAAGGGAGTTGGTGATTTTAGGTATAAAATTCCTAAATTTATAATGTGTAAATCAGACCTATTTCTACTCGTTCCCGGCGGGAAAAAAGTTCCTTTCTAGTAGGGGCGATTTCCTAGGTCATGCTGCGCATTTATGTCGGCGACAGCCAAAACGCGAATCGCCCCTACTTCTGTAAAATCATACTTTTATTCAGCAACGCCGAAAGAAAAAATAACCGATAACTGATAACTGATAACTGACTTCCTTCTTCCTGGAAAAATCAAATGGATGGACAAACAGAAATCTCCCCAGATGACTATCAGGGCTGGTACAATATGGGAGTAAATCTCAGTAAATTGGGAAAATATCAGCAGGCTATTACTGCTTTTAATCAGGCAATAAAAATTAAACCAGACTACCCTGAAGCCTGGAATAATCGAGGTAATGCCTATAAAAGAATAGGTAGATTACAGTTGGCTTTAAATAATTTTAATCTAGCTATAAGTCTGCAACCAAATTCTCCTTTGGCTTGGTATAATCGAGGGAACGTACTAAATGATTTAGAGCGATATCGAGAAGCAATAAATTCTTTTGAGAAAGCGATACAAATTCAACCAGATTTATATCAAGCTTGGTACAATTCAGGAAATGCTTGGAGTAGTTTAGGACATTATCGAGAAGCTATTGAAAATTACGAACAAGCAACAAAAATTCAACCCAATTTATATCAAGCTTGGGATAATCAAGGTAAGGCATTGTT
This sequence comes from Dapis purpurea BLCC-M126, assembly GCF_050015975.1. Taxonomy (NCBI): domain Bacteria; kingdom Bacillati; phylum Cyanobacteriota; class Cyanophyceae; order Oscillatoriales; family Microcoleaceae; genus Dapis; species Dapis purpurea. Next base: position 7,625 of record NZ_JBNHER010000269.1, read on the forward strand.
TGAGCTAGGAAGGTATCAGGAAGCTTTGAACTGTTTTGAACAGGTAATAAAACTTAAACCTAATCATTATGAAGCTTGGAATTTTAAAGGAAGAACTTTCTTTTATTTAGAGGATACGGAAGGAGAAATTATTAGTTATGAGAAAGCAATAGAGATTAAAATAGACTATCAGGAAGCTTGGAATAATTTAGGTCAAGCTTTGTCGAATTTAGGAGAGTGGTATGAGGCGATCGCTTGTTTTAATGAAGCCATAAAAATTCAACCAGATTATTCTTTAGCTTACTATAATAAAGCTCGTTGTTATGCTTTGCAGGAGAAGGTATATTTAGCAATTGAAAATTTGGAACAAGCAATTAATTTCGGTGCTGGTAAACCTTACCGAGAGATGGCAAGAACTGATACTGATTTTGGTAATATTCATTTGAATCCTAAGTTTCAGGATTTAATTGAAGGTGATATTATGTATTGAATTCAGAATTTAGAATTCAGAATTTATAATAGATTTTTTTATGCTTGATAGAGTAAGCTCGTAGTAGGGCTTTAGCCCGATGATAGATATTGATATCATGTCCGGTTGAATAGTTTAATTAAAGTTTGTAGTAAAGCTTTAGCCCTAGGTATATATAGGGCTGAAGCCCTACTACAAACAAAAACTTTTTTTATCACTGATTATCCGGACATGATATTAAGGGGCTAGAGCAAAACTACAAACAAACGCTTGATTATAACTAATTAATTGATTTTTTTTATGGTTGATAGAGATTGACTAATATCATGTTTGGTAAAACACTTATAATTAAGCTTATAGTTCTCAAATATATATTGTCGGGCTGAAGCCCAACTACAAACAAATGACTATAATTAAAAGTAACTAATACATAAGAGGTTAAATAATTATGCTTGAATTGTTAATTGCTTGGGGGGGTAGTGAAGCGGTTAAGTTTATTGCTCAGGAAGTTATTGGAGAGTTAGCTAAGGGTACTGCTGAAGACTATGTTAAAGACTTTTTTAAACAGGGTATATCTGATGCTATTGGTGGGATGAAAAATGGAAAACCTTTACAAAAAGCTACGGCAGAAGCAATTAAATATTTTTTAGATTTGATACAGCAAGAGTTAGAAAATGCTGATTTGAGTGAAGGTGAGTTAAAACAATACACTAAACCCTTAAAACAGTTTATTAAAAATAAGTCAGTTTTAGAAGTTCTGGTTAGTGCATTTGATAATGATGTAAAAATTTTGGATACTAAGACATTAGCTACTATTGGAAATGAAATTAATCCACCTTTGCCAGATGAATTTAATTGGGATTTTGTTGCCGAGCAATATCGGAGAAGGGTTAAAAAGATTATTCGGGAGTCGGATGAATTACGGGAAATATTAGATTCTGAAAATCTGGAGAAACTGGCAAATCAAAATTCTGAAATTAGACCGAAATTTGACCTCAAAAAACATCAGGAGGGAATCCGAGAACAATATGGCAATCTCAAATTAGAAAGTTTAGATACAACTGGGTATGCCTATAATGAACTGAAATTATGGCGAATGTTTATTCCTCAAAATGTGCGGGAGTCTCAAGAATTTATGCCTCGAATACATGAGATTCCTAAAGAATATCGCCAGCGGTTAAAAGAGACTGGAGAACTTGAGTCAGAATTTTCTCCAGAACAATTAGAATCTTCCCGACGCAGATATTTTGAGCAACATACTCGCTCGATTTTAGAGTTAATAGAAGACAAGAAATATAAATATTTAGTGATTCTGGGCGACCCTGGTTCTGGTAAGTCTACTTTATTACAATATATTGCTTTGGAATGGGCAGAATTACCTCTGAAAGATTTACCTTTACAGCCAATTCCTATATTAATTGAACTACGGACTTATGTTAGGAACCATGATGCTAATAAATGCCAAGATTTTCTGGATTTTCTGGAAAAAGGTAGCGGAATAACTTGTAAATTACCTCAACAGGAACTTCATGCAAAATTACAAAATGGTGATGCTATTGTGATGTTTGATGGATTGGATGAAGTTTTCGAGCCAGCAAAACGAGAGGAAATAATTACTGATATTCATCGGTTTACAAATGTCTATAAAAATGTGCGGGTTATTGTTACTTCACGGGTAATTGGTTATAAGCTACAAAAACTCCGGGATGCTGAATTTAATCATTTTATACTGCAAGATTTGTCAGCCGAACAAATTGAGGATTTTATTCAACGTTGGCATAATCTGACTTATCAAGATGAGGCGGAAAGGGAGAGAAAAAGGGAAAGGTTAAAACGGGCAATGAAAGATTCTTCAGCTATTAAGGAATTGGCAGGAAATCCCCTGTTATTAACTATGATTGCTATTTTGAATCGTCATCAAGAATTGCCGAGAGATAGAGCTGAACTTTATAATCAAGCTTCGCGGGTTTTATTACATCAATGGGATATGGAAAGAGCGTTAGTTGATGCTAAGATTGACCCGATTACTATTGACTATAAAGATAAGCAGGCAATTTTGCGTCAAGTTGCTTTTTTTATGCAGGGGAATACTGCAGGTTTGGCTGGTAATTTGATTTTGGGAAGTGATTTAGAAAGGATTATTTGGGAGTATCTAAAAAGTGTAGATATTAATGATGCAAGAACTGTAGCTAGGGCGTTGATGGAACAGTTACGGAGTCGGAATTTTATTTTGTGTTTTGTTGGGGCTGAATATTATGCTTTTGTGCATCGAACTTTTTTGGAATATTTTTGTGCCAGGGAATTTGTTTGGCAGTTTGAAAAAGAACAGAAAATTTCTAAAAATGAATTGATTGAGGAAGTTTTTGGTCAGCACTGGCAGGATGAAACATGGCATGAAGTTTTGCGGTTAATCTCAGGGATGATAGATGCTAAGTTTGTGGGAGAAGTTATCAGTTATTTGATGGAGCAAGATGGGGAAGAGGAAGAGTTTAATAATTTATTTTTGGCTGGTAAGTGTTTGTTTGAAGTTAGGAGTCGTCATAGTATTGATGATGTGGGAAATCGGTTATTAAAAAGGTTAAAAGATTTGACTGAGTATATCCGTGGTTATTCTTATAAATTCTATAACAGTGAATCTGAAGAAATTTATCAGAAAAATGTAGCCTTAGGTCGTAAAATTCGCGCTCAAGCTGTGGCAGTGGTGGCTGCAACCTGGAGGGATGACCCTTTAACCTATACCTGGCTCAAACAATTGCTAGTATCTCGTAATAATTGGATTGTGCGATGGGAAGCAGTGCGACAAATTGCTACTTTAGACAGAGACAAACTAGAAATTATAGAGTTACTCAAGCAACAGATATTGTCTGATGATGGTTGGGATGTACGACGGGAAGCGATGCAACAAATTGCTACTTTAGGCAAAGGAAAACCAGAAACTTTAGAATTATTCAAACAATGGGTAAAGTCTAATCTGAATTGGGATGTGCGACAGGAAGCAGTGCGACAAATTGCTACTGGTTGGAAACATGAGCCAGGAATTTTAGATTTACTCAAACAATGGGTAGAATCTCACAATAGTTTGAGTGTAAGAGTTGAAGCGGTGAGACAAATTACTAATGGTTGGAAAGAGCAACCAGAAATTTTAGAGTTACTCAAACAATGGGTAGAGTTTAATGAGAATTGGGATGTGAGAGTTGAAGCGGTGCTACAAATAGCTACTGGTTGGAAACATGAGCCAGGAATTTTAGATTTACTCAAGCAAAGGGTAAAGTCTGGTAATAGTTCAAGTGCAGAACTTGAAGCGGTACTACAAATAGCTGCTGGTTGGAAAGATAAACCGGAAATTTTTGAACTACTTAAACAAAGAGTAGATTCGGATTTGCGAGTTGAAGCAGTGCAACAAATAGCTACTGATTGGAAAGATAAACCGGGAATTTTTGAATTGCTCAAACAATGGGCAGAGTCTGACGAAAGTTCGAGTGTGCGGCGCGAAGCGATACGACAAATTGCTACTGGTTGGAAAGATAAACCGGGAATTTTAGATTTACTCAGACAATGGGTAGAATCTAATGAGAATTGCTATGTGCGAGCTGAAGCAGTGCGACAAATTGCTACTGGTTGGAAACATGAACCCGGTGTTTTAGAGTTACTCAAACAAAGGGTAGTGTCTGATGATGATAGGTATGTGCGAAGTGAAGCGGTACGACAAATTGCTAATGGTTGGAAAGATAAACCGGGAATTTTTGAATTACTCAAACAATGGGCAGAGTCTGACGACAGTTCGATTGTGCGACGTGAAGCGGTACGACAAATTGCTACTGGTTGGAAAGATAAACCGGGAATTTTTGAATTGCTTCATCACACCACCCTCAATGACCCCTTTCAACGTAAATATCGGCATCAAGACAACCCTCGACAAATAGTACTAGAAGCAATACTCAAACAATATCCAGACCATCCGCAAACCCTCCCACTATTACAAGACAGAGCAGAAAATGACCCAGACGAAAAACTGCGGGAGTGGGCAAAAGAGAAATTGCAGCGTTCACACCGATTATGGCACGGATATACGGATTAAGAGTTCCATGCTTGGCAATGCAGGAACAATCCAACCTACATGAGTAGCTATAGAACATCCGTTCCGCTTTCCTAGGTCATGCTACGCAAACGCGACCGCTCTCTTTTCCATAGATTGATGTTTTATTCATCTGTTGTACAATAGTACATTGTATAGTATTTTATACTACATTTTATTAACTCACCACCTTTGACTTTCGGTGTGTTGTGCTGACGCTTTTCATTAGCAAAAACACACCCTACTCCTAAACTCAACCAAAGTTCTAGAAGCAATAGTCAAACATTATCCAGACCATCCACAAACCCTCCCACTATTACAAGACAGAGCAGCAAACGACCCAGACGAACAACTGCGGGAGTGGGCAAAAAAGAAATTGCAGGGATTAGAGTAGGGTGGGCAAACCAAGACCTAACCCCCCGACCCCCTTCCCTGCAAGGGAAGGGGGAGAAACTCCCCTCTCCTCGTAGGAGAGGGGTTGGGGGAGAGGTTTTTATTGACTCAAATTTACCAGTATTACAGCGTTTTTCAGATTGATAAACCACATAGTTACAACCAAAACCCTGTAGGGGCGTTTCATGTTGCGGAGCAAAATGGCCATTCGTCCCTACTCTCGTCTACAAATGAAAAGTGCTGTAAATCATAAAAAACTTTTGACAGGCAGATATATAAATAAGAGAGGGTTAAAAATTAAGGTAAGCCAAATATATATTTGTGGTTGATGGGCTAAACTCAGAACATTCAACCATTGTTATAGGAGGGCGATCGCCGTGGAAGACCAACTGCGGGATTTAATTACCCAAATATGTAAATATCAAAATCCTAGTCCAGAACGCCAGAAAGTTTTAAATAGATTATTGATACTAATCCAACAACTACCAGGATTATATAGGTCATCTCACCAAAATTATCCAGAGGCTTTTAATCGGACTCTAGAATGGGCAAGTAAAAATATTCAAAACTTTCAACCTGGTTCCTCTTGGGAAAAAAGTTTTGTAATTTGGATTAATGGTTATTTGAAATGGCGCGTCCGAGATTTATATATTGCTGATAATAAATATGAAAATGAGAGTATAGATAAACCTATTAATGATGATGAAGGACAGTCAACAACTTTAGGTGAAAAATTACCAGCTAATACTCTCAGTTTACTGGAAATGAAAATTGCTGAACTACAACAAGCTAAACGTCAAAGACAAGGTATTGCAGTTCAGGAATATATTAAGACAGACCCAGAGGAAAAACTCAAAACATCTCATCCGAGAAAACATCCTGAATGTAATTGTCATGTATTAGCCATTCGGTTGTTATTGGAAGAAAAAAGAATATCTAATATTTCTAGAGAAATTAGTATTAGTAACCAAACTCTTTATTCTCACTGGAAGCGCAGATGTCTTCCCTTGTTACAAGAAATTAGTAGTAAATTTGGAGAACAACTATGACTCTAACTTTAGCAGAACCATTAACAGTTTATTTAACTCCTGAAGCTCATCAATACGCAGGACAATTTGCAGCCGAACAAGCAACTCCAGAAAAAGGAAAACAAGTCTATCTAAATACTCTTGCTGTTGTGGCAGTGCAAACTTATTTAAAGTGGATAAATATTCAAACAGCTATCGATCAAAGTGATTGTTGGAGTCCTAGTTCAAGAGCAATATTTAATGTGGCTGACCTAGTTTTACCAAATATTGGCAAACTGGAATGTCGTCCGGTATTGCCTGGGGAAAAAGAGTTTTATTTGCCTCCAGAAGTTACTGAAAATAGAATTGGTTATCTGGCAGTTCAATTTGAGGAAGATTTAAACGAAGTACAACTATTGGGATTTGTTTCTGGAAGAAAGATTGAACAATTTCAAGAATCTATTTCTGTCAGTGAAATAGATTCTTTAGACACATTAATTGACGAAATTGATTGGTATCAAAAATTTGTCAACTTACGGCAGTGGTTTGGGGGAATTTTTCAGACAGAATGGCAACCTTCAGAATTATTGCCAGTTACTAATATGAGAAGTTTAAGAAAAGCTACTTCAGATTCAGAATTACCAAGTATTAGTTGTGGAAAAATTATTAATTTGGGTGGTGGAGCGACTCAGCAAGCTACAATATTAGTGGTAAAAGTGACGGCTAAATTTGAGGAAGAAGATGAAATAGATATTTGTGTACGACTTTATCCTGCTAATGAAATTCCATATTTACCTGCTGGTTTAAAAGTGCAAATATTGGATGAGTCTGGGAATTTTGGTATGGAAGCTGAGGCGAGAGAAGCTGATGATTGGATACAATTAGAGTTTGGTTGTCAACCTCAAGAACAATTTACTGTAGAAATGAATTTAGGTGAACAAGTAATTAGAGAAAATTTTGTGGTTTAATACCATTTCTCAAAAACTTTTCTACATTTTCTTGATTCGAGGAGTGGGGGAATAAGGGAGTGAGGGAGTAGGGGAGTGGGTAGGGACGTTGCATAACAAAAATGCGAACGTCGGTAAAGAGAAGTAAAAATATGCATAACTAATACCAACTGGGTAATAATTATTAAAAAAGGTTATTCAGCCCGTGTTAATTACTGAATAATTGAGGTGTCACCTAAGAAGCTGTTTGAGAAGTGCTGCATGGAACCAATAAATCCTAATAACCTAACCCCCATACCCCCCGGGGTTAATCAGCCTCTCTCCTGGTAGGAGAGAGGTTTGGAGAGAGGTTTTTATGAGTTTAGAAACAGTTTCTAACTATAGCATTACTTTTAGTAATTGGTTTAAGAGGATAGATAAGTATGAAAATCATTAAAATTAAACTGATTGATAATGTTAATAATAAATTTCATGTAACTTTAACTTTAATAGATACTAAAGATACTAATTTTCATTCTATTGATGGTTTTTTGCCATGTTTACCTTCTCAACTAGAAAAATCTTTTAAAGAATGGAAAGAAGCTTATTATGAGTTAGAAGATGTGCGGAAAGTAGCAACTCGCCTTAGTCCAAAATCAGTTATTAATTATTCTAGTGCTGAACAAAAAGAACAAGTTAAAATTACTCTTAATCAATGGCTAGATAGTGGTGAGAGTAGTTGGCAACCTATACGAGATGAGTTAATTGCTGTTTTAAGTTCTCTACAATCTTCTGGAGAAGAAATTCGCTTATTTTTGGATATTCAAAATCCTAATTTACGTCGAATTCCTTGGCAAGAATGGAGTTTATTTGAGTCTCGTTTTCCTCAAACAGAAATTGCTATCCGAGTTAGAGGTAAAAGCAGATTTAAAGGAGTTCGTAAATTATCCAAAGTAAGAATTATTGCAATAGTTGGCAAGAGTGATGGTATTAATACAGAATTAGATTTAGAGGTAATTCAAAAGTTAAAAGAAAAGGGTGCAGAAGTCAAATATTTACATCAACCAACTAGGGAGATTTTATCTAATGCTTTGCGGGAAGAACCTGGTTATCACATATTAGTTTTTGCTGGTCATAGTTGTAGTAAAGAAGATGGTTCAATTGGTTGGATAGATTTGAATGAGGAGGATCGATTAAGTATTGAAGAGTTTAAAAATTCTTTGAAATATGCAATAGAGAAAGGGTTACAATTAGCAATTTTTAATTCCTGTGATGGTTTGGGTTTAGCAAATCAATTGGCTAACCTTGGTTTATCACGAATTATTGTTATGCGAGAACCTGTTCCTGACATGGTGGCAGTGAAATTTTTGGAGTATTTCTTTGCCGAGTTTGCCAATAATAAATCCTTGTTTGAGTCTGTACAAATAGCAAAAGGAAGGTTAGAACATTTTGAAAAGCTTTATCCAGGGGCAATGTGGTTGCCTACTATTTGTATTCAAGAAATAGCTTTATCTAATTCTCTAAGATGGCAGCAGTTAACTCATCGAAATTTATGTCAGAAATTTCTCAATAAATTTAAGCTACCATTAGGGTTGACAGCCGGATTTTTATTGGCAATTTTGGCGATGAATGTAGTGAGAAATCAATTATTTATAACTCCAGATATATCATCACCACCAGAAATTTATCAAAATATTAGTCAGGGAGAAAAGCTGTTAATTTCTTCCAAGAAAACTCCGGAAAAAGAAATGGGAATTCAGGAGTTTAATAGTGGCAAATTTGGTCAGGCAATCACTCAATTTCGCCAGTCTCTCCAAGTCAGGAAAAATGACCCGGAAACTTTGATTTATTTGAATAATGCAATTGCTGAACAAAAGTCTAATACTAATATTGGGGAAAAGATAGAAATTGCAGTTAGTGTTCCAATTAGTCAAGAATCAGATATTGCTCAAGAAATTTTGCGAGGAGTTGCTCAAGCTCAAAGCGAATTTAATTGTGGTTTGAATAAAATTTCTCTAGCTATTACAAATATTGATAGTACACTAAATTGTTCTGGTAGTTTCAATGGTAAATTTATAGAAGTTACTATTGCTGATGATGAATATCTGCCAAAAACTGCTGAAAAAATTGCTAGAGCCATCGCACAAAACGAGAAAATTATTGCTGTTATTGGTCACTATTCCAGTGATATGACTTTACAAGCTGGAGATATTTATAACGAAGCTAAACTTGTAGCTATTTCTCCTACTAGCACTTCTATTCATTTGAAAAATTTTGGTAAATTTGTATTTAACATTTCACCGAGCGATAGTTTGGCAAGTCAAGCTTTATTTAGTTATCTAAGTAAACAAAATTGGGTAGATAAAAAAATAGCAGTTGCCTATATACCTGGGAATAGTTATAGTGAATCTCTAGCCAAAGAATTTCAGAAATTACTACCAGCAAAATTTGTACATAAATGCGATATTTCAATCGGAAATTTCAGTGCTAGTGACTGTGTGGAAGAAGCAAAAAATCAAGGTGCAGAAATAATGCTTTTGGTTCCTGCTACAGACAGAACTTTAAGTAATACCATAGGCATAATTGATAATGCAAAAGGATTGAAATTATTGGGTGGAGATTCTGTTTATAATCCTAGGGTATTAAAAGATGCTGGTGAACAAGCATATCAAACAAATTTAAGTATTGCTATTCCCTGGCATCGTTACCCTAATTCTGAATTTGCTCAAACAGCTAAAAACTTTTGGAATGCTGAAGTAAGTTGGCGTACTGCTACATCTTATGATGCTACTAAAACTATTATTAAAGCTATGGATGAAATGATGGGTAATTATTCTCGTAAAAAGTTACAAAGAATTTTATCTAGTCGTGATTTTTATCTAGAAGGAGTAACAGGAAAAATTAGATTTGGGGAATCAGGCGATCGCCAATTTATAGAGAAGGATAAGTCAGTATTAGTTCAAGTTAAACCTACTACCAAATATGGAAAATATGAATTTGTAATTCTGGAGCAGTAAAATTAAAAGAAGTAAGAAGAGACCATTTTTTTTTCAAAATACTTTTAATAAACGAGACCTAAAATCATGCCTAATACCAAACAGACTGGTAGTACCTTAGTCGAATTAACTGTTGTCGTTTTCATTATTAGCATTTTGTTTCTAATTGCTATCCGCACCTATGCTAATCTCAACAGTAGCAATGAGTATATAAAAGCCAGGTTACTCCTCACAGAAATATCACTATCAGTAAAAGATTGGAAAGCTCGTAACTCCTACTACCCCGATGATATTGGCTCTTCTGAGATTGGGCAAAAAATAGCTCCAGGAAAGCCACAAGATAGGGTGAAATGGCCTAGTAGTATTCCTTTTGATTCAGTGTTTGACTACGATCATTGGCCACTTCCAGAAAATGGTCGCTGTTATGTCCATGTGGCGTTTTGGGGACAAAATAGAAAACGAGATTATGAACTCTCAGAAATAGTAGCTCAACCACAACAATTGAAAAAAGTTGGAGACGATCTAGTTTTAGGGATTGATATTTATGACTGCGAGTGTAATATCCAAGAAACTATCCGGGAGTGTTGGGAGCGAACTGGAAAGAAGGAGTATTAATTTTCACCTTGATTTTTCACTACCCAACGCCGAAACAATTCCACGGCAAATTTCAAGTTTCCCTCGGTTGCGACAATGACATCGTGGCGAAAGAGGGTATCAAGAGCATCATTCATAATAGCTTCATCTAAATTTATAAGTTGTTGGAGGGTAGCGCGACTGCAACCTCCTCGATACTGAGCTAAAGCTTTGAGAATATCTTGTTGCCCCGGTGCATCCTGCCCTGCTTGCCCCCAAACTCCCCTGAAATAATAGCGCCCATTTTGGAATAGTTCATTTTTTTCAAGAATGGCATCCACATCGGCAACGGTAAAAATAGGTTCCCTTGGTTTTCCCTCCTCGAAGGTTTGCTCGTTGTAGCGACGGACAAGTAAAAATCCCAGTAGTTGTACTAGGTAGGGTTGTCCGAATGTGAGGTCGTAAATGCGATCCATTGCTTCTGGTTCGTAGGTGAGCAGGAAGTCTGGGTTAGGGTTGGCAAGGAGTTGTCTGGTTGTTGCTCTATTCAAAAAACCGACACGGATGGGAATAACGCTGGCAAAAAATGGCTCAAAGTAATCTTCTGTCATTTCTTCGAGAGTGTGCAACCCGGCGAAGGCAAAGGCAATTTTCCGATCCATCTGCACGAACCCCCGCAATACTGCCATGAAGTTAGGGGGAAGTTGTTGCGTGTTAATTAGGTCTTCAATGGTTTCAAATTCATCAAGAGCAATAATTAAAGGTTTATGAGCTAATTTTTTAATTGCCTGTTGTAAGTAGAGTTTAAAATTTCGTTGGGGAAGTTTCAGGAGTTCGTCTGTGTTGGGTGGAGAAAGGTTAATAGCATCTGAAATTTCATCACTAATTGCTAAAAATACTTCACCCATTCCCTGGGAAATAGCTCCTAAACCTTGGAGGTTCACATAAACAACTTGTACATCTGCTACATCTGCACCCAAAGATTTGGCAACATTCCGCAAAATAGATGTTTTTCCCATGCGACGATGACCATAGAGAACAACTGACTGTAGTTGAGAACTCATTAGCCAAAGTTCCTCAAGCTCTCTGATAATATTTTCCCTACCTACAAATAAGTCACCCTCTACTGGGTCGCCAATAATGTATGAATTTTCTACGGGTTTAGTAATATATATATCTCCCACATCTTTAGCAGCGCTTTCTAAAGCTTTTTTCCAATTTTGAGCAATATCGAGAATTAAACCTCCTTCTGCTTGGGGAAGTGCATCAGCATTATCTAGGATTTCTTTTAATTGACCTATAGCTCTGGCAAGGGCAAATGCACGAGCTGCCCTTGAGGTATCTTTTAAAATAAGTTGTGTATCTTCAACAACGCGACGCAAACCTTTGAGTGCTTCCCAGGTGGTGGGGCGTAGATGAGGTTCGGGTGGAAAGTTGGGAATTTGTATTTCAGCAATGGCATCAGGAGATACTGCCGATCGAAATTTAGTTAAGGTTTGAGCTAGTAGAAACATTTCCTGACCATAGAGGAGAGAGCGTACTTTCTCAAATGCTGCTGTTGCTTTTTCAGGTTTTTGTTTGTAGAGATACCAGAAACCGACAGGAACTGCATGGGATGTAGAAATAAAAAGTTTCCAGTCATAAGGATTGTCTGCTAGCTGAGAAACTCGATAAATTATTTCTTCTGGGGGAAGTTCTGCTAAAATCCGATCGACAGCATTGACAACCGGGATATATTGTAAGCTATATCTTAAAAGTTGATCGATATTTTCTAAAGCTACTTGCCAATCTTTTCTCAACCAAAATTTTATCTCATTTGTTAGTAAAGGTAGGGGTATAGCAGTGATTCGAGGTATCAGAAAACTACGATTATAAATAGATATCAAGTATAGTGGTACGCCAATTAACCAGATTTCTGGATGCAAAATCCCTACCCCTACTGCCACTCCAACCACAACTCCAAACTCTAAGCCTCCCACAACGCTGACCGCTGCTCCAAACAACACTCCAAATATTGCCCCAAACTCGACGCCTTCTACTACTGCAAATTTTACTCCAAAACCAACTCCAAATGCTACGCCAACTGCAACTCCAAACACTACTCCAAATGCAACTCCAAATTCCATAACTGCTACTACACCTCCCGCTATACCAAATGCAACTCCAAAGGCTATGCCGACTGCTACACCAGCGGCAACTCCAAACACTATACTTCCAGATATTCCAAACCCTGTACCTGCTGTTATCCCAATTACTACACCTCCCCAGTCAATCGTAACACCAATTTTTTCAAGCAATCTACAAAACAAATAGGGAACGCAAACGCTTAAAATTAATCCCTGAAACCATAATTTTAATTGGTTAGGATGCTCGCGCACAAATTTTAGCTTGCTTTGCCAAGTTGTTTGTTTTGCAAAACCTTCTCCCTCCCCATACTTTTCCGTGTACCACCGCAACGCCTGGGGAAAGAAAAACACCCAATACAACAACCGCAAATAATCCAAAGGATTCCAAATATAGAGGGGGCGCTTCAGTTGTGGCGCTAGATCGAGACGGGGAACAGAGTCATTGTTTTTTTTCATCATTGTTTGCAAATAGGTTAGGATCGGGACTTACGCATGGGGAACGGAATATGAACGTTTGAGATTGCTTCGCTGTCGCTCGCAATGACTAAATTACTTTAGGACTTGTGGAGAAACAGGGTTTATCAACGAGTGAGAGGAAAAAACAATAACCAGAGCAATAAACCCGGTTTCTTGTTTTAGTGCGTACTTTCAACTGTCCAAAATTCCCACCAGCACATCAACTAAAACCTCCAAATCTCCAGGCACCCTCAAAGAATCAATATTCTGCTGAATTAAACGTTTTTTTTTATCCAAAATGCCAAATTTCCAAAGTTCCCCCATAGTCACACAACCAAAAATTAAATCCTGTTCCGGTTTCCATTCTGATAATGCAATTAACTCCACAGCTAACTGGGTAAAACCTCGCGTCATATCCTCATGTTTAGCTTCAATTACTAACAGTTCAGAATTAGCTTGTAGGAAGTAATCAAGATTACCTTTTAATCGTTCGTTCACATTCAAAGGATATTCAATTCTGAGCTGACATTGACAGTAGCGAGCAACTTCTAAAAGTACCGGAGCAATTAAAATTTCTCGCCGTGCTGCTTCACTACTCAAACTGACTAAAGGCAAAGTCTCTTCTATTCGCTGACGTAATTCTGACAAACGTTCCAGTTGCCGATTTGATGTCGGCAAAGACAACCTTGCTCTTTGGAAATTGTAGTCAAATTCAGCTAAAATATCATCTGTTTCATAAGATAACTCGAAGTAAGAACGAAAGGTATAAGATTTATTTTCCTGAAGAATAGAATGCTTAGACATGGCTTAATTTTATTCTATTAAAGATGCAATTTATTACTTTTATTATCAATATTTTTTTATTCTATATTAACAAAATTTATGATCTTTATTCATCTGAAGGCAAAATAGCTTTTTCCTCTCAAATAATTCATAACATTGATGCTTCACTTTACCAGGATAACCATCACTTGTTTTAATAATATCTAAAATCTCATCCTCACTAAACTCAATTCCTTGATATTCTGGCTCCAAAAAATCAGCCTGAAGCCTACTCTTAATAAAATTACGAATAGTTTCCTCATTCCAGGGTTCCAAATATTCTTCCATACAAATATTTTTAAATGGAGAAGTTTTATCCCCGCTATCTGGAAATAAAATATCCAATGGTTTAGAAGCAGCAACTATTAAACGCAAAGGAGGATCGACATCATTTGCTAATCCTCGTAATTGATTGCGAAGTTTATTAGTAAACCAGTCATAACTCATATTTTCTACCACATCTAGCAACAGCAAAATTCGATATGGTTTGATATTCCTTTGTAACTGATACCCCCGACAAATTTTAATCCCAACCTCTTCACAAAATGCTGCATAAAAATCATCATCACTTTGAATATTTTGCAAATCTATATATATTGGTTTTCGAGATTTCTTGAGATGTTGATTTGCTTTTTGAGCGATCGCCTTCAACATAGAAGACTTTCCGACTCCACTCTCGCCAATAATGGCAATACTACTGCCACTATTAAGTACCTCAAAAATTCTATTAATTTCTCGTTTTCTATTAAAAAATAACTTTGGATTATCTATAATTCCATTTAATGGGATAAAAGGATTAGAAACTTTTTGTGGAAATTCTGCTGGAATATTATGATTTTGTTGTTGAGCATACCGATTATGATATTCTGTTTCTAACCATTTTAATAAGGCTAGAAACTTATTGTCTTCTTCACTTTCACTATAATTTATGCTTGTTTGAAATTTACGATATACTTTCGTTCTTCGTTTTTTATAAGCTTGCTCATTATCATCACCCATTACAAGATGACAAATTTCTGTCTCATTTTTCTCCAAATTTATCCTTTCAAATCTTCTGAAAAAGAACTCTTGTTCTGCTGAAGTTAATTTATAATCAATAGCAATGCTTTTCAGAAAATTCTCCCATTGTTCCCAATTATCCATCAGCCTAACTTGTCTTTTGTTGTATTGAGTATAGCTGAAAATCTGCTTTATCACAAAAGGGGAATATTATTTCCCCCTAATTCCCCTTGGCTAAATTCTTCAGGGGGAAGTTTTTGGGGCTTACAGAATTAAGGAATATTCCATATCCTGAAATTGTAGGTTAATTTTAGGAGCAAAAAAACCATGGAAAACCAAAAATCATCTCAAGAATATTACTGTTTATTAGTTCGAGACAATAGTGATAACAATTATTATATTTGTTTCAAATATAGTCAAAAAAAATTGACAAACAAGCCAAAAATTAGATGGGATAAATTATTAAAAATAGGAACAGCAATTATAATTACCCTATTAACCAGTTTGACTCCTGTGAATGAAGAAACATTAGATTCCCAGACCCAAACTATCCAAACTATCGAAAATTACACGACAATAACTAGACTAATTTTGGAATTTTATGGAAAATAAATAAACCGAAAATAATATGTAGCTTTAACCATTTCCCCACCGAAAACTCACTCATGGATTAGTTTTGACTTTTGATTTTTGACTTTTAATTTTTTGAGGAGCGCTACGCTCTCCTCAACCTATCCACAACGATGTACGGGTTTCCTGACAATGGAATGTGGTTAAACGATGAAGGCGTTAAAAAAGTTCCCAATCGCGTTAAAATTCAAGGAGATACAATTAACTTTGGTCAGTTGCCAACTGTCGGGACTGCTCCTGAGTTAATTCCGCAGTTTTACATAGGTGCTGTTAAAAGTCCTAAATTGCAAGATCAGACTTAGGGAGAATAATTGTGGCCAAAAAAGACAAATTAAAAAAGTCTAATCTTCTCTACCAAAGATTAAAAGAAGCGTTAGAAAATGGTAGTAAAGTCCGCATTGAAGCTGAGGAAAGCTATTATGGTTTCCCTATTACTTTAACAAAAGATTTTGTAGAAATTATGGTCTTAGTGCCACCAGATGAATATGATGAAGAAGATGATTCTTTTAAGCAGGTGACATGGTTGATTCGACTTTCGTCTATTTTTGCGATCGCCTACCCTACGGAATATTGGTCAACGGCAAGATTGGAAAAATTACTGGAAGTAGGTTCAAATCAAGTTTAAATTTTTTTTAGTTAAAAAAATACAGAGGTATATTAACATTTTCCCGTTATTATCTTTGATTTAACGGGAGTTGATTAAAAAACGTTAGGAAAAGCAAAAACCGGGTTTGTGCAAACAGATGTCAGTATTGTGATATCTCTAAAACAAACCCGGTTTATTATCATTTACTTTTGACAAAAATAGACAATAGGCAAAATATTTCTAGGGTAACTTTGCACTACCAGATATAGCAGTTGAAGCAAAGGTTAGGACATTTATAAATATTGAAACCCTTTGATAGTCTGCTGTTCCCTGTTCCCTGTTCCCTATTCCCGATTCAAGTAGCCCTATAATTTACCGAATTATTAATTATTAATTGTTAATTAAATAATTGTGGTTTAAAGCC
>NZ_JBNHER010000270.1:0-3151 GCF_050015975.1 Dapis purpurea BLCC-M126
AAGGAGTAAGGAGTAATGAGTAAGGAGTAAGGAGTAATGAGTCAGTATCATTGTGCTTTATTAATATGAAAACCGCTGTAAGGTTAGGATATTTTTAAATCTTGAAACCTTTTGAAAGTCTACTATTCCCTATTCCCTAGCGCGTAGCGCTATAAAACCGCTGTATATCAAATTCGATCAGGTTAGGTATAAAAAAAATGTTCTCTTCACGAGCGCTATTGCCAAATATGCTCTGTTTATCTGCTATCTCCCCACACTATTTATCTAATTAAATCATGTCCGGTTGAACAGTGATAATTAAAGCTCGTAGTAGGGCTTTAGCCCTAAGATAGGTATTTATCGGGCTAAAGCCCTACTACAAACAAAAACTTTTTTATCACTAATTATCCGGACATGATATTACACCAATGCTACTAGATTTGATATTACCGAATAATTAAGGTTTAAAGCCTCTCCTTTAAAGGAGAAACAAGCGGTCGTTAGCGGAGCTTCCCGAAGGGTGAGATGGCGAGGTTTCCTGCTATTGCAGAGCCGCTAAGCTTTTCATGTCGCGCAGCGAAACGCTATCTCCAATCGACCAAGAGAAGAAAAAATTTTCCCTAAAGCCTCAATCATCTTGATTTTAGGGAGAGGTAATTATCAATTATTCATTATCAATTATCAATTATTGAAACCCACCCTGCGATCGTTATGTTTATTTATGCTCACCTATTTATTCCAATGATTCTGAATATTCTGGATATTTTTCACCGTCGCCAATAAGGCCGCCCTTTCCAGAAAACTCCTACAGCTAAACTTATTAATGAAGCTCTAGATGCACTTACCAATATATCAGGCAAAGGGAGGTAATACTTTAATAATAAACCAATAAATAAACAGAAAACTAACGCCCAAAGACTAGAATTATTCAATAACCATTCTTTCTGCCACCATTCCAATAAATAAACTGCTAATGCTCCCATTCCTATTGCTACCCCTATGGGTATTAAAACCCCAAAAAAAGGAGATGAAAATAACATATTCAATGGTTTGAGAATCACAAAAAAATAAGTGAGACTGAGAATTAATAATATTTCTGAAGTTGCTACTGTCAAAGTAGCGATCAAACTTACTAAAGATAATTCTCGCCAAGGTAAATTTTTTAAACGTTGCCAAATATTATTCATTAGTTTATAATTTTTGGGATTAGAAAAATCAGGTTAATCTTAAATCATATCAAATAATTAGGGTTTGCTGAAAAAGTATTATGGGTGAGGTGAGGAGACAGGAGACAACCCACCCCTACTCCCTACAGCGGTTTTCATATGAATAAACCACAATCATACTGACTCATTACTCCTTACTCCTACAACATTTTTGTGGTCTACTCAACTGAAAAGCACTGTAATGCATAGTTTTAGATGAAACAGTCCAGTAGTGACGTGACACACCTAAAATGTTGCAATAGTAGGGGCGGATTCCACTTCAAATTAACGAGTTTAACCACTAGATCAGATAAACCCGCCCCAAGGATCTAAATAGACATCTGCGATAATAAAAAATAAAATCAATTATCCCGCAGAAATAATCAATTATTTTTCCCTACTCCCTACCCCCTACTCCCTCTTTTCCGGAGAGGTCTAATATACACAATTAGGTGTGTCTAGTTTAGTAGTGGCGTGACACACCTAAAATGTTCCAATAGTAGGGTTGGGTTATAGTTTAAATTATTGCGACTACAAGCTAGTGTAATGACACACCTAAAATGTTGAAGTAGTAGGGGGCGGGTTCGGTATTCAAATTAATATATCAACATTCAGTCAAATGACCTAATGCAGAAAATTAGCTGTATCAATCCACTACTATCAATCTTATGTTTTAACAATAGACTTCTAGAAAAAACTAGGTTTTTAGGTTACCATGCTTAAATCCTGTTACAGTAAAATCCTCTATATTACTATTTCTAGGAAGTAATTGATTAATTACCAGTTTCTTGTTGAATCCGAATCAACTCAGCTTGAATTTTTTCTCGCAAAGTTGGATCGGTTTTTTGAGTCATTGTAATTCGATTAAACCGAGAAACTGTCAGATCATTTCCTTCAATCATTTTTTTAGCTTGATTGCAGTAACTAACAGCAATTACCTTAACAGTTTGTGGTAAAGTATTAACACTGCTTTTCTGATTACAAATAATCGGAGGCACAGACCCACCGGGACTTTGTTTTTGAAATTCATTTTGAATTTCTCTATATTTCCCTATTCTTAAGTTCTCAATTTGTAGGATTGAAGCGGCATATTTAGTTATTTCTTCAGCAGTTACTGCTTGATATGTTTGATCTGTGAAAGATTCTTGAGCATAGACTGCTGTATCAAATATAGGAGTTGATGATTGGTTTAGCCCCCTAGGCACTATACCCATCATTAAGCTTAATGTAGACAAAGTTGCCACCAATAAAGACCGGGATATTAGTCTCTGGGGGCATAGTTGAATATTACAAACTAAAGCTTTGATCTTCATACTTCTGAGCAAAAATAAAAATTAAACTACCTAATTATTTAGAATTATTTTAATCTCAGAAAGTTCCCACTTAATTAAGGGTATTTAATGAAACTAGAGAAAATTAAAGTAACTTAATATATACTATATTGTCTTTAATTTCTCCCAAAGAATTTAATTGGCAGAAACTGTATAGTTGATTGAATCAGTATATTTTAAATATTTGATTTTTCAGAGTTTTGCTTGAATAGCTAATATAAGTTGGTAAAATATTTAACAAGTGCTAATACGAGATACTGAAAATTGATAAATTTTATTACCCAGACTGAAAGTATAATAATTAAGGGCCATCATAAAACTATACAAGACCATTTTTGATTATCAGCTTCAATTTTCGACAATTTAGTTTGTACGGCATGATTTTCTGACTGAATATCAGTAGCAATGATAATCTTGCTATATCAGAAGTTAGGCACTCTAACCTAGAAAGCCGATTTTTTCCTAGATGTCTATTGCCTAAACCAAGGATTTCTCCTAGCAAAGGGGTTTCTTTGGGTAAGTTCTATATATAGAAGAGATATAATTTGTTATCTATAAGTGAATTGTTGCTATTTATAGCAGTTTTCACAAAGGTAGACTACAAAATTTCTTCCTTCTCTCCTAGATAACTAAAGC
>NZ_JBNHER010000271.1:0-28838 GCF_050015975.1 Dapis purpurea BLCC-M126
CAACACTCCTTGAGATAATTTTTCCTCATTCTTGATGCACGAAAAGACTTGACTTACATAATTATATAGATCTCAAATGGGTTCTATATTAGTTTTATGAAGCAGGTATAAAATATTTTTCCCTTTTGAGCTTTATGGACAAATAACAATTGTTTGTGATATTACACTAGTTTTAAAGAGCTTTTCAGATAGATGACCTCACATCACAAAATATAGTAGGGATGTTTTATGGAACATCCCTACTATGGTATGCCCACATTAAAACTACTGTTCATGGATATTCTCTGGTATTTGGGTAGACGACTTTTAATCAAAAACTGTAGAAAATCAGTTAAAATTTAGTTAAACGCACAAGAGTCAATGACCAATTAAGGTAGGCTTAACATCCCCTGAAAGTATTCCGCGTCTAGAAGAAAGATGGTCTTGATTGCGAGACTTTTACGAGGGTAAATGATTATCTGTAAGTATTCTTAGCGGGGTTTGAGAAGCGAGGAGATAGTGAGCTGCGATGCAGTCATTGTTGGATAACCTAACATCAAGATTTTCACTGTTTCAAATTTCTACAGTTTAAATCTCACGGTTGGTGGCAAATCTCTCAAATTCTAATTAATCCAGAATTATATATTGAGGAGAAAAAAAATGAACTTTGGCAATCTTGCTAAAATTGTTGGTGGTGTTGCTGGCGTTGCTGCTACAGGCTATGGTGTAAAAAAAGCTGTAGATTATTTCCAGAATCGTGGTCAAGAAGAACCAGATCCTGACACAACTGAAGACGCAGAAGTAGAGCTAGAGGCAGATGATATTGCTTTTGCTACTGTGGAACCTGAGTCAGTACAGCCTTTCCTCGACGCCAGTTTTGGTGCTGAAGGTCGTTATGTTCCTACTCGTCCACCCAAAGTATTTGAATATCAAGAGCAAGACTATATGGTAATTTGGACTTACGATAACGAGAAGGAAAAAAATCAATTGTTGGCTTTCCAATATACTGAGGATGGTCGGCAAATGATTGCTAGTGTAGGATATACTGCCGATGCTACTGACTATAATATTAATTTAGATGGTACAAATTTAGCTGTGGAAATTAGTGGTAGTGGGGAACAAATTACATCAGGGCAAGGTGAAACTGATGGTACAGATGAAGTTGATTTAGTTCCTGTTGGCTAATTTCATCATCAAAAATTTGGTAATTGGCAAACTAAAACCAGCCTGTTTCAACATTTACTAACCGTATTTATACAAAAAAAAATCTGCTCTAAACTGAGCAGATTTTTACTGTCAACATCTACTTTTTGGAGGCTTCTACCATCCACATATTATTATACTCATATTTTTAACTTTTTCATAACAATTTAATTTTTGTTATAGAATTGTAGTAACCTATAATAAAAATTGCCTTAATATTGAGCTAAATAGGGGGCTTAACCCCTCAGTTCAATTATGTAAAGTAACAATTAAAACAATCTAGCAGTGTAGAAAACTGATTTACCTCTGGCTGTGAAACAGTATTTCTATTGAGCCAAAATGCCTCTATGCCCAAATTAATTGCCCCCTCATAATCAGCAGTCAAACTATCTCCAATATGCAAAGTTTCCTCTATACTACAATTAGATTTTTGTAAAGCAGCAGCAAAAATTTTGCTATTGGGTTTAGCTGCTCCTACCTCTGTAGAAATAGTCACATCAGAAAAAAAGTCTGCTAACTTCAACGCTGCTAAAACCGGATAAAGTCGGGAATCAAAATTAGATAAAACTGCTAAATTGATTCCACTTTCACGCCACTTAGTTAAGGCAGGTTTTACATCTGGATAAACAAACCAAGGGGCAGCAGTAGCAAAATAATCGTAGAGTTCTCCAAAAAAGCTCCTAAAATCAGAAAACTGATTTAATACTCCTACTTTTTTATAAGTTTCAGCAGCGATACCACACCACCATTCAAACTCCAAGTCTGGTATTTTTGCAGATTCCGCTCCAGGAAAAGCCATCGGTGGCGCAGCTTTAAAACTCTCAAAAAAAGCTTGATTCACAGTAACTGGAGAAACATCTACTCCCCACTCACTAGCAAATTGTTGATAAATCTCTCCTACACTACCACGCACACCAAACAAAGTACCGACAGCATCAAGCAAAATAATTTTAGTCATATTTTCAGAAGTAAGAAGTAAGAAAGAAACAGGAAGAAGTACCAGAGTGGGTAAATATTGAGTTGATTAATAGTAAATAGGCATGATATTTGCCTACCTAATACCAAACAAACTAACACTTTGCTATACTTGGATTTCCTATTTCCAAATACTATTTGTGGGACTAAGTGTTTAGTATTTAATAAGTTTTGTTCTCGATCATAATTATTTTTTCCACAATTCATTAAAAATGATATTACTCATTGAAAGCAACTTTGATCTGATGTTCTAATTTCAGAACAAAGAAGCAAAGAGATGAATTTTTAACATAATAGAAAAAAGGAAGGAATCATCAGAATATTTTACAAACTTGATATTAAATCTTGAATAGGATTAATCATCCAGTTGAAAGCAACTTTAATCTGATGATCCAAGGTTGGTAACCGATACAAATAAACTAAACGTCTTGCCAAATGTGCTATCTGACCATCTAGTTTAACTCCTAAACTGGTAAGAGTCGCATTATCAAGTCCTAATGCCATCATTTCACCTAATGCTTGATAACGGAATGGTAATAGAGGTCGCCCAGTTAAAGATGCCCAGATATTCCAGGCGACATAATCTGATTGTTGTATTGCTACTTGAGCAGTAGTAGGAACTTTTTGCCCATCTGCATCTTGGCAGTCTGCTAAATCTCCGAGGGCAAATATTTTCTGATCGTCTTGCACTTGTAGAGTTGCACTAATAATAATTTGGTCGCGCTGATTTTTTGTTAGTGGTAACGACTGCACTACTGGAGCAACTTTTGTACCAACTGTCCACAAAACAATATCTACTGGGATGGTGTCAACTTGCTCTTTATATTTTAAGGAAATTTGAGTAGCTTCTATTGACTCTACTTCTGTTTCTAGATCAATCCAAATATTTTTTTGTGATAAAGCTTTAGAAGCAGCTTCCCGGTTAAAGTCTGGGGATGTTCGCAAAATCATTTCATTGCGTTCGACTAATCTAATTCTACCCCTTTCTGGTAAACGATCTGCTAATTTACAAGCTAATTCTACCCCACTATAACCACCACCAACAACAGCAATCCGAATTTTTTCACGGTCAGATGCTTCTAAAACTCGCAATTTTTCCTGAAGACGGTAAGCATCATCAATAGTATGAAATGGGATAGCGTATTCAGCAGCACCAGGAACAATTTCGATAGGTGTTTCCCCTCCCATTGCTAAAACGAGGCGATCGTAACTGAATGCTTGACCATTTTCTAGTTGCACTTGTTGTTGGTTGATGTCAATACCGGAAACTACCCCTTGACAAAACCGAATATCGGTGTTTGCTAATAACTCTTCAAATGGTGGGGCAATTTCCCAGGTTTGCAGTTCCCCAGTGACGAGTTCGTACAATAGTGGGGCAAAGAGGAAGCGATCGCGCTGGTCTATCAAGATTATTTCTGGTTTTTCTGATGATTCCCAGGGAAACTGGATGAGGCGGAGGGCGGTATAAAGTCCACCAAAACCACCACCAAGAATACAAATGCGCTGAGTTTTTTCAGTCATAGTTAGGGGAGGAAGTTAATTTTAGGTCACTTCTTTATAGGATAGCAAGAAACTGAAAAGTCAAAAGTCAAAAGTCAAAAGTCAAAAGTTTGCTTTGAAAAGATGATATAATTCTCAAGATGTAACACTAGAATTTAGAAGCTGTAGCAACTGACAACTGATAACTGATAACTGAATTTAATCTTCATCTTCATCTTCATCCGGCGGTCTAGTAATAATATCAAACAAAATTTTTGCTAAATCATTTTTCTCATCAATTTCTTGAACTTCTTCACTTATTGCTTTAGCTTTTGCCAAATCCCCCATTTTTGCTATTATTAATCCTGAAGCAGCATAAGCTGTAATATATAAATTAATTTGTTGCTCATTTTTCCTTCTAGATAATATACTTTTTACCTCCTGCCAATCTTCCGGTAAATTTTCTCGTTTTTTGACTTCAGCAATTACTTTATGTGCCAATTGAAGCGACATTTTCATATTATTTTTATAGAAAAAATAACGATAAGCACCTATCAAAATATCCAGATTTCCATCAGTCTTAGCCAAAGCTTGATTAATATAATTTTCTGATGTTTCTGTATCCTCCCAATTTTCTACAGCTAACATCAATAAACTTTTGACATCTTCAGGCACATCATACCAGGAAAACTTATTTTCTTTAACTTGCATTTATTTGACCTAATAATCATAGATAATAATTACCTTAAACTAGAAAAAATTTAAAATCTGCTAATCTTAATAACATCTTTACTTATGTAGGTTGGGTTGAGCTGCGGAAACCCAACAGATATAGATGAAGTCAGAAGTTAGAAGTCAGAAGTCAGAAGTAAAATTCGCAGCACAGACTAAATTTGGAGCATTTGGGCACTGAAAAATCAGTCAGAAATTACTTTTGATTTGCGCGTAGTGCTATAACTTCGGTCTTTATCTAACCATCCCTTATTTCTTCTTCAAAAATGATCCTATACTGAAGATGTTTCTGTATTAATACCAATTCTAAAATCTAAAATTACTATGTTTATTCCTGTAGGTTTTGAACAAAAATCAATCGTTACTTCCCAAGGTCGCATGGTTTACTACACCAATGACAAAGCACCTTGGAAAACTGACACTAACAATACTGACGACTTACCTACTCTGGTATTTTTCCACGGTTTCGGTGGAGGTTCATCTGCCTACGAATGGTCGAAAGTTTACCCAGCCTTCGCCTCAGAATACCGCATCCTGGCTCCCGACTTGATAGGATGGGGGCGATCGGAACATCAGGCATTAGATTACAAAATAGATGATTACATTACAACAATAATCGAATTTTTAGAACAAACCTGTCAAGCTCCTACCAGAGTTATTGCTTCTTCCCTAACTGCAGCAATAATGGTGAGAGTAGCGATCGCTCGTCCGGAATTATTCAAGTCTCTAATATTGACAACTCCCGCAGGTTTATCAGACTTTGGCGAAAATTATACCCGTAGCTTTTTTGCTCAACTGGTAAGTACACCAATACTAGATCGTTTTATTTATAGTGCTGGTGTTGCCACTCCAGGAGGAATTAAAAGTTTCCTAGAAACGAGACAATTTGGTAATGCCAGTTTGATTTTTGATGAAATTGTGGAGGCATATTTAGAATCAGCAAATCAACCAAATGCTGAATACGCTGCTTTATCTTTTGTGCGGGGAGATTTGTGTTTTGATCTATCATTATATATGAATCAATTAACAATTCCTACGGCAATTATTTGGGGTAAAAAATCAGAATTTACAGGTCCAGAAATAGGTCAACGTTTAGCAGATTTGAATCCTCAAGCTGTGAGGATTTTTCAAACATTAGATGATGTGGGTTTAACTCCTCAATTGGAAGTTCCAGCACTAACTATTGGGTTGATTAAAAAGTTCTTGAAACAGTTAGATGAAGTTGCGGTTGGTGTAGTGTAGATTGGTTAATTTAGAGGTAGGTTTTGAGTTTATTTTTAACCTACCCCTATAATCCGGTTGAACAGTTGTCATTGCGACGATAGGAAACAATCTCCTAAATCCTTGAGATTGCTTCCTTCCACTCCGTTCCAGTCGCAATGACTTGGGTATAGTAATTATCCTAATTTGATATAATACATTCGTTACCCTTTTTTAGCTTTGAGCGTCACTTTTTTCTAAATTGCTACTTAATTGCCCTACAGAGCTAATATTTTTTTCAGGTTTCAAAGATAATTGGGTAGACTCTTGAAAACGAATATTTTGCTGGGGAATAGGAATAGAAATTCCTTCTTGAACAAATCTTTCCTTAATCTGGTGAAGAGTTTCATTATATACTCTCCAGTAATCTGAGGTTTTAGTCCATCCTCCTACATATAGATCGACGAAGTATTCTTCAAATTTCCATGCAAATGTACTCGGTTTTGGTTGCTCTAATACTAGAGAATGAGATTTAAAAATATCCAAAAGTAATTGCTCAACTTTAGACAAATTCTCACTATAGCCAACCCTAATTTGCAAACTAACGCGACGAGTATCTCTGGCACTATGATTAATCACCACACTACTCAAAACTGAGTTATTAGGAATTGTAATAATTTGACCAGTCCAACCTTTTATTGTTGTATGAGCGAGACTGATAGAGTCAATGTAGCCTGATGTCCCACATAATTCTACTTCATCACCTACATTAAACGGACTATAGATCATAATCATTAAACCACTAGCCAAGTTACCAAGATTGGTTTGCAAAGCAAATGCCAAAATGAAGCTAGTACCACCAACTAAGGCGAGAATTGGACCAAGATTTATTTCTAAAGCAGTCAATGCTAATAAGACGCCAACACCAACAGTTGCTTGCCAAACAGTTCTGACCAAAAATTGACGCAAAGGATCGGAAACTCCCCCTAAAATTCGCAAACTCCTATTAGTAACAAAGCCTAAAATAGCAGCAACAATTACAGAAGTAGCCACAATTGCGGAAAAGATACCAATATTTTGGCCCCAACGTAAACCACCTTCTTCTGATTTGATCCAACCACCTATTCTTAACCACAAACCTTCAGTATCACTGACATCAATCTCGACACCACTAACAGATTCAACATATTGCCGGAAAGATTCAGCTTTACCCCCTTTGCTCTCAAATTCATCCAAAACAGTATCAAAGCGATCGGCAAGGGCAGTTTGCTCCTGCTGAAGCTCAGTCACACCAACAACTAATTGAGTCTTGACTTCCGATGCCTCTTCACTAGAATCTTCGAGTTGCTCCGATAATGCTTCTAACTGTTTTTCTTTCTCTACTAATTCCTGTTGACTATCTATATCATCTGTATTGCTAGCTTCATTTTCTATCGCTTCTGCTACCACTTCTAGATTTTGGGTAGCTTCCTCAGTTCCTTCACTTTGCTTTTTAACCTCAACTGCTTCTTCAACTGCTTCTTGAGCTTTGGCAAGTTCTTTTTGTGCGACTTCTAGATTTTTTTCAGCATCTTCTGCTTCTGGAGAACCAGGAGATGCACTCTTTTTTCTTTCCTCTGCTTCCTCAAGAGATTTCTGAGCTTTCTCTATAGCATCAACCGCTTCTTCAGATTTTCGGGTTTCCCGATTTTTGCGTTTAATTGCAATCTCAGCATCACTAATTTCCTGAACTTTGGCTTTTAGCAAATCCTGCCAAGCTTTAGCCTCAACTTCTAACTCCTCCTGAGTCAAAGGTTTGAGCAAAAGCTTCAGCTCATCCACAGGAATTTCTGGTTCTTCAGTAGTAATTGCTGCAATTGTGGCTGAGGTTTCTGTTTCTTGAGAGCTAACTGGAGACACCCATACCGTTAGAGTACAAGCAATTACTGTTAGGCAAAATGCTTGCCATTTATGGCTAAAAATTGATTTTTTTCTTTTTTTCATTAATCTATCCCACTAATAATATTTGATTTTGTAAATTCAGACTTGGATGAACTAAAACAGGAATAAAAATATAGAGAAAAAATTCAAAACTATATCTCAGATTTTTTGAAACATTTACTTTCTCATCAAACAGCATTATTAGTATGATTCATAGTAATCACCCTCAAACAGGAAAATCCATACTATATTTTTTAAAATTTTCTCTGCCAAAACACGAATATACCTAAATGTGCAGAAGAATACTATCAAACATCTCTGTTGATTTTTTGACTTTTAGGAACTTAAATCTATCGGTGCGTGATAGCTACAGGAATATAAATTTTGAAATATACAATTAATAATGCCGTCACACACCCTACTTAATATTTTGACTTTTAGCTTTGTTTTATTGTAAACTTTACCCACAATAACCAAACGAACAAAACTATAATTAATGACGGCAAATATTCCCGAACAATTCATAGAAGAATCTCCCCTATCAGTCGCAGGAATTACCTTTTATATCAAAGATATTTTAGAAGAAGACTACCAACTTCAACAAATATCAGTTATCGGAGAAGTATCTAGCGCCAAGCTAAATTCAGGAAATTTATATTTCACACTTTCTGAACCAGATAACTCTGCCTCTCTTCCCTGTGCTATTTGGAGAAATACCCTAAAAAATATTCACCATCAACCAGAAAAAGGAGAACAAATAATTGTCACAGGTAGAATCAGTCTTTATCCTCCTAGAGGTGACTATAAATTAATAGTTGATAATGTATCTCTTGCCGGAGAGGGAATACAAAATCTGCGCTATTTACAACTACGTTCTCGTCTAGAAGCAGAAGGTTTATTTGACCTAGAAAATAAGAATATTCTCCCCAAATTTCCCCAAAAAATTGCTGTCGTAACTTCCGATACTGCTGCTGCCTGGGGAGATATTCAACGCACAATTAAACAACGTTATCCTCTGGTAAAAATATTATTATCGCCAACATTAGTACAGGGAGAATTTGCTCCTCCTGCCATAGTTGAAGCTATAAAAAAAGTAGAATTAGATGGAAGTGCCGAAGTAATAATTTTAGCTAGAGGCGGTGGAGCAGTAGAAGATTTATCCTGTTTTAATGATGAAAGAGTTGTCAGAGTTATTGCCGATTGCAAAATTCCAATTATTACGGGTATCGGTCATCAAAGAGATGAAACTTTAGCAGATTTAGTGGCAGATTATTCTGCTCATACTCCTACTGCAGCAGCAGAAAAAGTTGTGCCAGACCAAAATCAACTTTATGCCGAACATTGTCAAAGAGTTGAAAGAATTATTGATGCTTTGAGAGCTAGGTTTAATGAAGAAAAGGTAAATTTAAAGTCTCTGAAAAATCGTCTAAAAAATATTCCTCAGACTTCCCGAACTTTAGACAAAGCAACTATTAAATGTCAGATGTTAAAGCAAAAGTTAGTGGCACTTGACCCTAAAGCAGTTTTATCAAGAGGTTATGCAGTTGTGCAAAAAACTGATGGTAAGTTAGTCAATTCGACGACAGATTTAATGACTGACCAAGAATTGATAATTCAGTTAAATCATGGTAAGGTAAAAGTTAAAATTATGGATATTTTTGAATCTGAGAGTCTGGAGTAAAAAAATGGAATTTGATTATGAAGAAACTGTTATTAATATTGAAGATATTATTGCTGAAATTGAATCAGGGGAATTAACATTAGAGGAAGTATTTGAAAAATTTTCTTTTGCTGTAGCAGATTTGCAAAAATGTGAAGCTTTTCTCTCTCAAGGTCAAGAAAAAATGAATTTATTAATTGAAAATTTAGAGGATGATTTTTAGCTAAGAATAGCACACCAGGATTTGGTCACGGATCTACAGATTAATAGTTTAGAAACTGTTTGTAAACTCATAAAAACCTCTCTCCTAGGATGAGAGAAGCTTTGAAACCCCCATTCCCTTGTAGGGAAGGGGCAGGGGGGTTAGGTTTTTAGAATTCATCGGTTCCATGCAGCACTTCTCAAACAGTTTCTTAGGGTGCATTCCAACTATTTTTATTCAAATTTTGGTGTAAAATTACTATTGTAGAAAAAGCAAGTGATAATAATTACTGATCGGCAACCACCTTACGACTCAAATGGGGAAAGTGTTTTAGAATAATTAAAAAGATTAAATGAGACAAATGATGCTATTCTTGAGGAACTAACAAAATTTAAGAAAATTGTTGACTTAATATATTAATATTTCAGGACTTATATCATGTCCGGAGAATCAGTGATAAAAAAGTTTTTGTTTGTAGTAGGGCTTCAGCCCGATATATACTTAGGGCTGAAGCCCTACTACGAACTTTAATTATAACTATTCAACCGGACAAGATATTACGCAAAGACAATATATATAGCGCATAGTAAAGTAAATAGAGCTATCTTCAGTGTAGTTTTGTGCGATACGGCTTTTCATGTCGCGGAGCGAAACGCCACGCTCCGCGATCGCTTGACTATTAATTAAAAAAACTTCAGTTTTTCCATTTTTAAATAACGATTTATTGTATTATATCAAATCCGGTAGTATCGGTGTAATTAGATAGTTAATCTAGGAGTCAGGAGTCAGGAGTCAGGAGGAAAGAGAATTTAGAAACATTTGCTCTTGAATGAAGATGAAAATTTTTTTGATACCGAATTAAGCGGATTTGATATTAGACTAACATTCTCTAGGTGATTGGCTAAATTTGTAATGATATAATTTGCACA
The DNA here is from genome assembly GCF_050015975.1 of Dapis purpurea BLCC-M126. Taxonomy (NCBI): domain Bacteria; kingdom Bacillati; phylum Cyanobacteriota; class Cyanophyceae; order Oscillatoriales; family Microcoleaceae; genus Dapis; species Dapis purpurea. The sequence continues at coordinate 10,280 of NZ_JBNHER010000271.1, forward strand.
AGAATTGAGTAAATACTGACAATAATTAATATAGTTAAAGTTTATATTTTTACCTCAAATCAACAACTCTATTATTCTGGAATAATTAGAGTTTTTTGGCAAAATTTATTTAGATAGAGCCATGTCTAAACTAGGAAAATAAACTATATTTAGTGTCTTGGCATAGGTTATGAATTTTCTTGTTCAGGCGTTGCCGAAGCCTAGCGAAAGCTATATCGCCTCAGCGGAACGGAGTTAGATCGCCTTGGAGAAGCTAGTAAGGAGCGCGAATACCAAGAAAGTCTTAAGGCTTAACAATATATAGATAGCGCCCTTGCGTAAGTCCTATTACAGTAAAACTTAGTTTCTGGAGATGTCTAATGAAAAGAATCATCAAAAAGTTTCTCAGATGGTTAGGTATCCTAGTAGGGGTTTGTTTATTGTTGGTGGCAACTCATCATGCGTCTCCTCGTTCTCCTGTTGTTAAAGAGGATATGCAGGGAATTTGGATGACTAATGTTGCAACATCATTTTTACATCATACCACATTCTTAGATGAAATCCTACATCACCTTTCTCTGTCAGGATATGATCGTGTTTACTTCAGTGTTTATGGCTTAAAAGGAACGCTCTATCCTACTTCTCGCAGTTCTACTCACTTTCTGTTGCGTCCTCCTTTGACTAATCCTCTTAAAGCAGCGGTTCAAGAATCTCGCCGTCAAGGATTAAAGCCTTATGCCTGGTTTGAATATGGTATGATGCTTTATCCTGGAAATGCTATTGCTGAAAAACATCCAGATTGGTTACTAAAAACAGTAGAAGGCGAAACTACAGAAGATGGAAATGTCTGGCTAGATCCAACTCATCCAGAAGTTCAAGAATATATCTTAGGCCACATAGATGATATTCTCAAAGTCAAAGGGTTAGAAGGAATTCAATTAGACGATCATTGGGCTGTTCCAAAAGTTTTTGGTAATAGTAATCAACGTCAGGCATTAACACAGTTAACCGAAAGGGTGTATAGTCACATTAAATCCAAAAATCCCCAACTGGTGGTTAGCCTTTCCCCTAACCCTTACAACTTTGCTGTCTCCAAATACAATCAAGATTGGTTGTGGTGGGTAAAACAAGGGATAGTAGATGAAGTAGTGTTGCAGGTTTATCGTCCAACACCAGAAGCGGTGATAGGAAGTTTATCAAATTCTGGTATTTACACTGCTTCTTATTATGTGCCAGTTGGAGTTGGTATCTCAGCAACCAGGAATGTAGTTCCTTTCTCACTTAATACAGTGCAAAAACAGGTTGCAGCAGTCAAACAACAAGGCTATGGGTATTCGATCTTTAGTTGGGAATATTTAGTTTTACGCCGTTTAGCACAGTTTTTTTAACAGAGGAGCGAGCGTTGCTGATTTTGGGTATGATTTATGTTTGTTGGTAATTTTTAAACTATTGAATAACAAACACTTGAGATTATTCACTTTTTATTTTCATACCTTGATTCAGCAACACCAAAGATAGAAAAATCAAGCCATATTTCTTCCTCCTAACTCCTCTAAATTCAGAATTCTACCCTAATATTTGAGCTTTTATTCTTCGCTCATAATTTTAGGAACTTTAAAAAAATCTCCATCTTGTTCTGGAGCGCAGGAGAGAATTTCTTCTCGGTTAGGGAAAGGTTCTAAACGATCGTCACGAGTAATATTACTAACATCAATTGCTCTAGTAGTAGGAGGTACAGTTTCCGTCTCTAACTCACTCAACTGTTCAAAATATTCGAGAATACTACTTAATTGAGTTGTAAATTTTTCTTCTTCTTCTGGTTTGAGTTCTAATCTAGCTAAATGTGCTACTTTACGCACTTGTTCATTGTCTATAGTCATCAGTAACTTTTCCTATTTTCAAAACTATAAAATGCTGACGTGATAGATAACTAAATTTAAATTTTAATTTGGAGGCGTTTGTAGTTGTTTCTCCACTTTTCCCCCAAAACAAAATTTTATCTACTTTCCCTCCTTTTCATTAATTGATAATGAATAATGGATAATTACCTCTGGTTAAAAGCGTAATGGATATTGAATATAAGGAAATCACCTGTTCTTTTTTTTCCTTAAAAGGAAAGGCAATAAAGCCGCATTGATTAATTATCAATTATCAATTATCCATTGGTAAATTACTCCCTACTCCCTACTACCTAATTAGAAAAATACATCTTTAGTTGAACGCCCAGTAGTTTTCAACCAATTTTGAGCTTCAATGTAATTATTAGGAGCTAAACTAATTGCCTGTTTCCAATATTCTGCAGCTTGATCGAACCAGCCATCTGCTTCTTCTGATTTACCCGTTTCTTTTGCTTGTTCTCCTCTATAGTGAAAAATTACAGCAATATTATTTAAAGCTTGAGGCATTCTGGGATTATTTTCTAAAGCTTGGTGATAATATTCCAATGCTTGATCATGTTCGCCATTACTAGCATGAATTAAACCTACATTATAAAGAATATAACTCCTGTCATTAGGGTCATCTTCTAATTTTAAAGCTTCATAATAATTATCTAAAGCTTCAGCATATTCTCCATCAGCTTGTGCCGACATTCCATCACGATAATAGGCAAAAGCTTCTTTAGCTTGATGATTTGTTGGTAATAGCTTCAAAATTAAATCTGCCATTACCGTAAATGACTTGTCAATGAAATTATCATTACGTTGAGTTCTGGGCATATTACAAATCTATATTCTCATGTACATAAACTAGAGTAGAACAATTTTGAAAAGTATGTGCAACTTCTTAGAAATATCAGCCAAAAATTTATCTCATCTACAAATAATAAAAAATCAGCTTAATTATAACACATAAATCATCAATTCTTTCCTCCTACTCCCTACTACCTACTCCCTATTCCCTCAATACTTATATTTACAATCTGTTAAATATTTTGCCGAGACATAACCCTCTATTGGACTAATAATTCTTGTCCAATTTTCACCTTCACTACCATCAGTAACTCCAAGAGCAACTACTCTACCATTTTCTAGACTGCCAATTACTTCGCCATTTGGTCTGTCTCGCACATTCAGAGATGAATCAGTTAGCCCTGATACCGTACAATAACCAATAGGAGTTTGAGCCAGTTGATATTTTGGAGTTGGCACAATCTTTGTTTTAGGGGTAACAGCTAGGACAACTGTATTAAAGTCTAATAAACAGACAGAAGTGCAAGCAACATTCATTAGACATTTTTTCCAGTTATTCATATTTCCTTTCCTTACAATTAAATTAATATTAAAATATAATTATACTCTAAGCATTCAGCCGTACAAGAAACCGGGTTTATTACCTTAATTTTTGTTCAAATCACAAAATTTTGTTGATAAACCCGGTTTCTGGCTAACTCTTGTTAAGAATATCAAAACTGCATTACTTATGAATAACAATACAACAGAACATCAAACTCCAGAGTTAAATGAAATTACAAACATTCTAGTTTTAGGTGCAACAGGAGGAGTAGGTCAAATAGTAGTTGCCAAATTAATCGCCCAAAATTATCAAATTATTGCCATAGTTAGAAATATAGAAAAAGCTCAAAAGTTATTTGGTGATTCAGCAAATATCAAGATTTTTTCAGGGGATGTTCGCGAACAAAAATCCTTAGAAAAATGTCTGGCAAATCAACAAATAGATGCTGCTATTTCTTGTCTCGGAACTACAGCTTTTCCCTCAACTAGATGGTGGGGAGGTAACAATCCAGAAAATACGGATTATTTAGGCAATCAAAACTTAATTAATGTTATGCCTTCTCATTTAAAACGATTTATTTTAGTTTCTTCAGTAGGGGTTGAACGCTCCGACAAATTTCCTTATAAAATCCTCAATTTATTTAGAGTTTTAGATTATAAATTAAAAGCAGAAAACATATTAAAGAGTTCTGGTTTACCTTATACAATTATTAGACCAGGTAGACTAACAGATGGTCCTTATACTTCTTATGATTTGAATACATTAATCAAAGCAACAAGTGGAAATCGCAAAAAAATAATTATTGGTCAAGGAGATAAATTACTCGGTGAAACCAGTAGGATTATTGTTGCTGAAGCTTGTGTAGAAGCTCTAAAATTAGACTGCACAATTAACCAAACTTTTGAGATAATTAACCAGACAGGAAAAAATGAAATTCCTGATAATGATAAATCGTTATTTTGGCAAACATTATTTACAACAGCACAAGAAAATAATTCTTGATAGTAGTAGGTTGGCTTAAGCGACAGTGCAACCCAACAAATACAACCTTATTGCTTGTTGTTGATAGTTATAATTAAAGTTCGTAGTAGAGCTTTAGCCCTATCTATAGTTTCGGGCTAAAGCCCTACTACAAACAAAAATATTTTTAGTAGTCATAATTTACTACAATTTCAATACTTGATATTGTACACCTGTTTCAAAAATTCTCACCCCTCCACCTTCAGCGACAGTTTGCCTTAAAGCTTGAGAATTACTAACAGTAACTCCTGCTAAATAATCAATTCCAAATTCCTTTAATTCTGTTAACCAAGGCATAGTCGGACCCATCAAAACTAACTGAGAATCTTTCGCCAACTCCACTAACCGAGGAAAAGTTTTATTAGCAATAGAAGTCGCTGTCAAAAACACCCATTCTGCCTCCGGTAATAAATACTCCGATGCTGTGTCAGGAAGGTCATCTGCTCCCGGTTGCCGTTCGATGACAGTCATCTCCATCTCATTCTCATAGCGAGATAACCGGGGATACCTACCAATAATAGCTACTTTTTTTCCGCGAATCATTGGTAGAAAATATTCAAATACTGCCAAATTTCCCGGTCCATAAGGAGATAAGGGTTCTGCTTGAGTCGGAAGTTGGGAGCGCCCATTTATCTCAGCATTAATAGCTGCCATTCCCACAGTTGCCTCAAAGCTATTCCAAGACCGTAACCAGGGTGCTAACTCTTTCACAGGTTTATTCACCAGAGTTCCTGACCAAGGTAATGTGCGTGTAACTGTACCCGGACTCATACATAAACCAATACTTTCAGTTTCACAAAGAGTCCAGGTTAAACCGATGAATATTTCTTTGATGGGAGTATTAGTGTTGCCATAGTCTAACAACAAATCGTATATTTCTTTTGGATGCACCATAGTTATTTCAGTTATCAGTTATCAGTTATCAGTTATCAGTTACCAGTAATTATTAAATCTGTGATTAAAGGTAAATGATCTGAACCTATATTTCTACCACTTTTTGTGTTAACAACCCTAATATCTTGACTTACCAAACAATGGTCTATTGGAATAGATAATAACGGGATGAAGCTTGGCCAAGTGGGAATCATCCCAAAGCCTTTTCGTGCATTATACAGTCCAGAATTACTAATCAACTCTTTATAATATGGAGACCACATCGTTATATTCAAATCCCCAATAACTACTCTTGATTCTTTCTGATTTGCTATATAACTGGCAATTTCTGATAGTTGTTTATTGCGCAAATTAAACCCATATTTTCCAATACCCCAGCTAGGATGGGTTGTTAATATTGAGAGAGTTTTTCCCTGAATCTCAATTTGGGTACTTACGGTTTTTCTTCCTCCCCCTAAATCTTGTATTGATGTATTTTTTAGAGGTATCTTACTATAAACTGCTATTCCTAAATTTATATTTTCATTGAAAGCAATTTGTGGATCTTGATGAATCACCCAATAAGAATAATCTTTTTGTAAAAGTTCTAATTTTTCTGCCCAAGCATCAGTTACTTCTATAAATATAGCTACATCGGGATTTTCTGTTTTGACTTCAGAGATTAATCGCTCATACTGTTGGTTCTTATAAAAAACATTCGCTTGAAAAAATCTGATTTTTGGCTCAAACGAATCAAAAATTCTATCTTGGGAAATATAAAACGGAATTATTTCTAATAAATTGCTCATCAGGCAAAACAAACTGATCGACAACCAGAAAAAATTCCCAACCCATAAAAAAAACGATATCCCTAACAAGCTCAGAAATGTACATTGGATTTTCAAATGACAGGTTAGTTCGAGCAGATAGTGAAACTTCCCTAAATAACTAGGCAGAGAACATAGAGTCACTAAGACGATGGTAATGACAAAAATCAAATATAGTAGTTTTTCTATCCCCAAAATATCCATCAGATTTCCTGTTTAAATTACCAAGCAAGAATAGTCTTATTGGGGAAGTGCCAAAACATTTATACTTCCACCCGGAGGACATAATTTTTTGATCGCCTCCTTTGTCATCATAATTGGATATTTATCGGTTAAATGTACCAGTCGATATTGAGCGTCTTTTAACTCAGCAAGCAATTTCTCTAACTGTTTTTCCTCTTCCTCATTCTGACGAGCCATCTCAAGAATTATCTTGGGGGAATCTCGTAAAAGAAGTTTCCTTGCACCTTTGAGAACAGGTAGTTCGTAGCCATCAACATCTAACTTAATTAGATCGACTTTCTTGTGGGGATGCTTCTCGAAATATCCATCAAGTGATATCCCTTGCCCCCCATCAGTCGTCATTAATCTTCCTTTGTGTTGTGGGTGCGTCAATTTGTCCTCGCTCGCCGATAGATTCCAACTCGAATACACAAAAGATGGCGGTTCTTTTTCCTCTTCTAGTAACATCATCTGCTCAGTCTTAACCCGATTGAGCAAATGAGGGTTTAAAGATAAATTATTCTGTAACTTACCATAAGCCCATGAGGTTGGTTCAAAGGCAATAACACGTCCATCAACTCCCACATATTCAGCTAAGGGAAGGGTTAGTGCGCCGATGTTAGCACCGATATCCACAACAACATCTCCCGGCTTGACAATACCCTTTAATTCCTTGATTGTTTCTGGCTCGTAAACTCCTAAATAAATCGCAAGATCTATACCCTCTTTTAAATCAAGAGACCAACATAAACCTCGACGATATACTTTAGCAGTTGATGAAAGCCCAAAAATTGTTCTAGCCCCAACGATCAAATTACTAATCAATTGGGCAATTCTGATTTTTTTCTCAGTTGGAAGTCTTACCATTTCAGTTATCAGTTATCAGTTAGTAGTTAGCCTCCTCCGGAGGAACTGCGTTAACAGTACCTCTGGCTGTTTGCGCAGCATAATCTAGGAAACCCAGAGGCTTGAAATACGGTATCTGAGTCTATAAAATATTAGTTTTGACTTTTGAATTTTGACTTTTTACTTCAGTGAAGAGGAACACCACCTCCCTCGCTAGACTGGTAGGCTGCTTCGACGCAGGACATAGTGACGAAGGCATCTTCCACCGAAGTGGGCAAGGGGCGAGATGGGTCTTCCAACTTGCGCATCAGGCTAGACATGGAACCGATAAAAGCTTCTGGGAACCACGACCCCTGAATATCATAGCTTTGCCACTCCGCCTCCTTCTCGCCCTGCAACAGGCAAACTTCAAATTCATCCCTAGTTCCCTTGGGATAATCCATCAGCACGCCCAGGCGGATCTTGATGACTCCTTCGGTGCCCTCGAATTTCAAATATGATTCCTGATGTTTCAGACCAAACTTATGAGCATGGTTAGTGTTAATGGTAGCCCGCACAAACTCGCCATAGTCCAACATTAAAGTCGTGCGTACTGAGGCTATCTTGATTAGATCGGGATGCTTTACTGTTTTTGCGTAAACTCCCTTGGGATCTCCCAAGAATGAGCGGATGAGGTCGATATAGTGAATGCTGTGGTAAAGAATTTCCACCCGCTGGCACTTTTCAAAGAAATCCCATAAATGCCAAGGGGTATCAACCGTAACCCGCATCTCAATATCCAGAAGCTCCCCCAGGCAACCTTCTTCTATCAGGTGGCGGGCTGCAATCACAGGCGGTGCCGTGCGCAACTGAAAATTAACTGCCGCAGTGTACTCCCGTTCACGGCAGATACTCAATAACTGACGTGCCTGAGCTAAATCCTCGCCCATGGGCTTTTGGATCAATATCCCAGCTCCTTGGGGAAACTTGGGAAGCAGTTCCAGCAAAGCTGAAGCTGGTACAGCAATATCAAAGACTGCATTTGCTGGAGCATGGGTTACTGCCTCTTCAACACTGGCGTAAACATTAGGAATAGAGAATTTCTGAGCTAGCGAGGCTGCTTTCTCCTGCTTGATATCAATAATTCCTGCTACCTTAAAACCAGCTATCTGATAGGCTGGCAGATGAGCATCAGAAACAATGCCACCAGCACCGATAATTACTATAGGTTGTGGCTGATCAGGCATGATAATTTGGTCATTTATCTGCATGAGTGACACAAAAACATTACAAATTAAATTCTAAATTATACATTTTAAATTCTAAATTTCAATTACTTCTTAACCTCTAAAGCAGTATATAAAATCATTTTTAAAAGTTGGAAACCGCCTTGGATATGTTGAATATTTGATTTACCATAAGTTCTTGGTAAATATTTTACAGGAACATCCTGAATAGTTAAGCCAAGTTTTTTACACCCAATAAGCAAATCAAAATCCCCAAAAGGATCGTATTTACCAAAGTTTTCCCAATTACTAACTATCTGGAGATAGTTAGTAATTGGCAATAGCTTTAGTTCCACAAAGAGAATCCTTAATTTCAACTCCCAATATGATTGATAGTACTTGAGCAAAAAAGCGATTAGCAAATTGATTAGCCAATGGCATCACTTTCAATGATACTGAATGAGTCAGTCGCGATCCATTCGCTAATTGGCAATCACCTGAAGCGATCGCCTCAAAAAATTTGGTTAACTCATTTGGGTGAACAGTTAAGTCAGAATCTAGAATAATCAAAACATCACCTGTTGCCATGTCAAAACCCTGACGAACAGCATCCCCTTTTCCTTTACCATGATTCTGACATATTTTGATATCCCATTGCTCCTGATATAAACTCTTAACTCTCTTGATTTCTTCCCAAGTATTGTCTGAAGAATTACTCTCAATAAATATAATTTCTGTATGTTTGCCTAGTTTTGGCATTTGAGTAATGGAATCTTCAATAGTACCAGCTTCGTTTCGAGCAGGTATAATTACACTTGCTGTTTTTTGATAACTCGGTGCTTTTTTTATTACCTCTAACATACTATCTATACTTTATTTCTTGATAGTTATCTTCTGTCTATGTAACAAAGCAGTGTTTTACCTAAAATTTAGACATACCAAATATTTTGGCTATTAAAACCGATAAATTACCGCTTGACAATACTAAGAATTAATCACTAATTCTGTAACGATTTATACAAAGATTCTAATTTAGCCGAAACATCTGGTGGTTTAGCCGTAAAACGAATATAAAAATTGCCATTTTCTGCTTTTTTCTCTAAAACTTTACCATAAACATCCTCACTTTCTTTTTCATCCCAGATAAAATTCAGCTTAATATTAATCAAAGCTGGCGGAGTATTTCCTCCTGAATGTACCCCCTGAATTTCTGCTTCTTTTTCCGACAACTTTACTAAACTTCCACTATTTAAACAATTACCAATATTTTTGCCATCTAAAACTACATAATGTAAAGAAATCGCTTCTTTTAAAGGTAGATAAATTTCCTCTTCTTTTGTCAAAACTAAATTATATTTACCACCAAGAGCACCAACATCATAAATAGTAATTGGCTTTTTAACTCCTTTTGGCATTACCTCTTTTTCACCATTAATTTTAATTATCGATCCTACTTCATTTAAAGTAGTTCCAGAAATTAAAATTTGCCCCCCAGTAGTATAAGATTCAATCCGATAAGTTAAATTTACCTGACTGCCAACAATACCATATTTTGTCCGTTTACAAGAACCAATATTACCAACAACAACCTCTCCTGTATTAATCCCTATTCCCATTTCTAAAGGTGCTAAACCCCACTCTTTCATCTGTTTATTTACAGGTTCCATTGCCAATTGCATATCAATTGCACAAGCAACAGCTCTTGTCGGATCATCTTTTCTAGTAATAGGGGCACCAAATAAAACTAAAATTCCATCCCCCATAAATTCATCAATAGTTCCGTTATGCTTAGTAATTACATCTGCCATATGTCCCAAATAAAAGTTAAGAATTTTCACAACTTCTTCTGGTGATATACGTTCTGATGTGGCAGTAAATCCTCTTAAATCAGAAGTTAAAATTGTAATTTTGCGGCGCTCTCCTCCTAACTTTAATCCTTCCGGACTTTCTAATAAAGTAGCCACTACCTCATCAGTTAAATAACGACCAAAAGTTTTGCGAATATCCTGAGCAGTTCGAGCAATATAAGCTGTAATCACAATTGCTGATGTTGTCATTCCTAAAAACGCAGGAACAACAGGCAACCACCAACTCCACAAAAAAGCAATGTAAGTGCTAGCAAATAAAACTCCACCAGCAACAAAAATCGTAATTACTTTCCAAATAGAAAAATAACTAACACCACCAGCAGTCCGCCATCTCCAAGTTGTCGCAGCTCCTACTGCAGACCAAAATAAAATCCAGATCCACTCGTAGATATCCCCCCAAGTCTTAATCATAGAACGACCATCAATAGCAGAACTAATCAGTTGACTGATAAAATTAGCATGGACTTCAACCCCGCTCATAGGTTCTAAAGTTCTAGTTAAGTTGCTACTGTAGGGAGTAGAGAATAAATCATTAAAACTTTCTCCCACCGATCCAATCAAAATAATGCGATCGCGTCCCCAGTCAGGAGGTACTCTGTCTTCAAGAATATCCATCATGGAAACAGTCTCAAAGTGGCGACTCGGACCTCGATAATTTAAAAGAATTAGATAACCACCTGCATCAGCGCCTACATAACCACCATCATCAGCTTCAAATGGCTCTAGTATAGTTTTTCCAAGTTGATATATATTTTCATCAAGTGTCTTGGGACTAATCTCAAAATTCTCTAAATAACGCAAAGCAACCTTAGAAGCAAAACTCGTGACATTTTCCCCATTTTGAAGTGTGACAAATAAATAACCTCGTCGAATTCTTTTATCTGGATCTACTTTTAAATCATTAGAACCTGCCTGATTATTCTCCTCCAAAGCAGGTGGTGCTTCTATCACATCTCTTTCTCTATCCCCCACTACTTTTTTAATTGCAACTAAATTGGGGGTAGACTCGAAAACTTCCACTAATTCTTGATGACCAGGTTCCACAGGTAAATCCCGATAAATATCTAAACCAATAACTTTTGGCTCCATTGCTTTCAATTTTTTCAGCAATTTTGCATAAACACCATCAGGAAAAATTGGCTGCCCAATTGCTCTAAGGTCGTCTTCATTGATACCTACAATAGCAATTCTATTGTCTGGACTTTCCAATGGTCGCATCCGCATATAGGCATCATAAGTGCGCCACTCCCAAAACTGTATTAAACCAAGAAAACGTAGTAGGATTACCAACCCTGTAATACTGGGTGCAGTAATCCAGACACCATGCCATTGATTAAAAAAATAAGTGCACTTATTCCATAACATCGGTTATTTCAGTTATCAGTTATCAGTTATCAGTTATCAGTTAGCCTCCGATAGGAGGAACTGCGTTTTTCATGTCGCGGAGCGAAACAGTACCTCTGCCTGTTTGCGCAGCATGACCTAGGAAACCCAGAGGCTTGACATAAGGAATATTCTCTTTTTTTATCGCCTTAAAAGAGGAGGCTTGAGACCTTTTGTTTTGGTCATTAGCACCTTTTAGAAAAAAATAGGTTAATCTATCAACTGTACCATCAAATCAAACTTAGAGTGCCCTGAGCAAATTTAGAGGTAGTTATTTCCATAATAACTCAATTTATTCTGCTTCTACTTTACAACAGGATGCAAAAGGCTCAGAAGCAATTTCTTTTAATCCTACTGATGTTAATAATTCCTCCCACTCTGTAGGGTTAGAAGTGCGTAACTCAGCTACGGTAGCTATTGTCTCATTCCAAATTTTGGCATTTGCATATATTTCTGCTTGTTCAAGAGGACTAGCATTTTTTAAGCTGTTTTTCAGTTGTGAGTCTATTTCCACTTTTTTGATAGTTCCCTCAACAAATTTGTCAGCACTACGATCCCAAGGGTCAAAAATTATCGCAAATCTCCAAGTATATTCTTTATTATTTGTCAGACTTACATTTTTGGGGACAGTAAGTTTCACAATACCAGAAGTATTAGTAACATCTAAGTTAGTTAAATAAAGAGTTTTACCTGATTTATCAATTATTTCAAATTCTGCTGACTTTGCTTCGTGTTCAGGAACATACAGAAAAAATTTCGGATTACTAGCGATTGTAGTTCCAGCATTATCATCTCCTGGCATTAGAGCTATCAAGTCACTTCTGCTAGGACCGCGAGTACCTCCACCACTGGTTCGTCCTGAAGGGGATCTTTTTCCCCCTTCAAAGTCTACGCTAATTAGCAATTCTGGGGTTTGCTGTGCTTTTGCCAATTCCCAACCAGAAAAAGTTACAATTATTGGAGATATAGCTAAAGCCAAAAGTCCCCAAAACTTGATATTTTGCTTCCCCATAATCAATCACATCTCCTTCAATTACATGATTTAACTCTATTAGGACTTAGACAAAGAAACCCGGTTGCTACGAGAAATCTTTGGTTTTAACAATAAATATTTACGAAAAGACTTAGTTTCTAGCTTCGCGTGGGTAAGTCCTGTATATCTTTAATTATTCTGCTTCTACTTTACAACAGGATGCAAAAGGCTCAGAAGCAATTTCTTTTAATCCTACTGATGTTAATAATTCCTCCCACTCTGTAGGGTTAGAAGTGCGTAACTCAGCTACGGTAGCTATTGTCTCATTCCAAATTTTGGCATTTGCATATATTTCTGCTTGTTGAAGCGGACTAGCATTGTTTAACTTATTTTCTAGTTCTGAACTTATTTCTACTTTTTTGATAGTTCCCTCAACAAATTTGTCAGCACTGCGATCCCAAGGATCGCAAACTATGGAAAATGCCCAAGTATATTCTTTGTTTGTTTTTAGATTGACATTTTTTGGTAGAGTCAGTTTCACAATACCAGAAGTGTCAGAAATATCTAAGTTGGCAGAATAGACACTTTCACCTGATTTGTCAGTTATTTCAAATTCTGCTAACTTTGCTCCGTGCTCAGGAATATAGAGAAAAAATTTTGGATTACTAGAGATTGTAGTTCCAGCATTATCATCTCCAGGCATTAGAGCTGTCAAATTTCTGTTTGTTGTAATGGTATCGCAGGTTCCGCGAGTACCTCCACCACTGGTTCGACCTGAAGGGGATCTTTTTCCCCCTTCAAAGTCTACGCTAATTAGCAATTCTGGGGTTTGCTGTGCTTTTGCCAATTCCCAACCAGAAAAAGTTACAATTATTGGAGATATAGCTAAAGCCAAAAGTCCCCAAGACTTGATGTTTTGCCTTCCCATCATCAATAACATCTCCTTTAATTACATGATTTAACTTATATTTGCAATCCTAGCATATCTCCCAATCAGTGTATTCACTTACTATATTTAGCTTATTTCAAGGAAAGTTATAACCGTTTTTTTATAGACATTATAAAGTTTATATTCTCAGGGTAGCTTCTCCACAAGATTCAAGGGAATACCTGCCCACACACCTAAAAATTTAAGGACAGGGAGAAGGACTTAGGCACAGAAACCTAGTTGCTAGGAAAAATGTTTGGTTTGAACAGTAAACATCTACGGAAAAACCAGGTTTTTAGGTTCTAGTCCGTAATTCCTGAATTATTTATTTTTGTTCAGATGTTGAATTAGTTATCCATTTTAAATGAATAGCAAATTGAAAAAAGATACCTGCATTCAACAATTAACAATTAAGTAAGCAGACAAAATTAAACTGAACTGTCGATTTATGGAACATTTAACAGAAAATAGTTTCTGCTTTGTTAATCGTTCTTAATAAAGTGATATTTATGTCGTGCTACTTAACAATAACCCATTCTTATTTTCAATATTTAAAAATATAATTTTTACACCAATTACTATGCATTAATCCTATATTTTGCCCAGACTTCAATACTCAAGTAATCAGCCAAATTAAAAGTCATTTTTTGACAATTATCAGTCAATTAAATAATTATTATTGCTATATTGACCTCTCCTGCTACCTCCCACACTTCAACTGCTTGGAGGGGTTCGGGGTCGGTCTCACACTTCTCCACCCAATCAAATGTAGCAAAATTTTTGAGATTTGGTATTATCCCTCCCAAACTCTAGAAGGTGGGGACTTTAACCTAGGCTTTTTAACACTTAGGTAAGTCATAATAAAGCTGAAAACTAATAGGTAAGTAGACCGTGGTAAATTTTGTGCTTTATGTATCAAATTGTAAACTTCCTCGGAAGTATTTCATATCAATGACTTGAAGCTTTTTATAGCTAAATATCCAACATCTTTTTTTTACCTTGTTCTACTTAGTTAATTATAGACAATATTTAGTAGAAATTTCCCCTCTTAACGGGTAGGAATCCTCCATTGTTATTCCCTGGTATTTATTGGAGAATAGAGTATAGTGCTTCTTAGTAAGCATGAAGTACACTTAATATTTTCTGTTGGCTGTTCCCTGTTTCCGAAAAAATAGAATTTTATATCTTACAAGTATGCTAATTACTATATATTATAATAAATAATTATAAAATTTAAGTAGTAGAGTTATGACTAATAAATAAGGTCAATAGCCTTGCCTTGGCTGCGCCACGAGCTGTCGCTCTACAAGGAGATAGAAAAGGAAATTCTGATTTTCTTCGCCTCCCTATTACTGGAGGTACTGATAACTGATAATTGATAATTGATGACTGATAAATGAAATGACAAACCCACAAAACCAAATTACCCAAACTTATGCTCAAGATGATGTTCAGCAAATTCTCCAACTTGCCTTAGCACATCGTTCTGAAGGAGGCGAACTTACAAAAGCACAAGTATCAGAAATTGCCCAGGAGATGGGTATTTCTCCTGAAGAATTAGCAGCAGCAGAACAAAAATGGCTTGCCCAACGGGGCGAGTTTCAGGAAAAACAAGTTTTTAATCAAGTTCGCCGAGAAAAATTCAAGCAAAGTGCGATTAAATATGGAATTGTTAATTCATTTTTAGTGCTGCTTAATTTAGTAACTGCTCATACTCTTTCTTGGTCTTTACCAATTTTATTATTGTGGGGATTATGGTTAGCTTTGGATGCTTGGAAAACTTTTCAAGTTGAAGGAGAAGATTATGAAAATGCTTTTCAAAGATGGCGTTTAAAGAAACAAGTAGGGCAATCTATTGGTTCTTTGGCGGATAAATTTTTCAAGAGTTTACAGTCTTGAATAAGAATTAGGATACTTGGTCAGTATAGGGAAGGAAAGTGTTTTTTTTGATGGTTTATTAAAAACATTTAAAATTGGTAATTCTTCCCTACTATTAAATAAATTATAGCAGTTTTCATTAATATAGAGTACAGAGATTTGGGTTTAAAGGAAGAAGGCTTTAGTTATCTAGGAGAGAAGGAAGAAATTTTGTAGTCTACCTTTGTGAAAACCGCTATAAATAACCTAATTAATCAAAAAAATAATTATATTATTAGCGTTAATATTGGCATAAAAATCTTATTACAACTGAGAAATAAGTATGATATTTATCAACCCTAAAATTGATTATACCTTATTGATATTGTACTAATTAGAAAAAAATTTGCTACATATTGCCAAAAAAATAAGCGATCGCTTATCTAACTGATTAAGAAAGCGATCGCTCCAAATGTATCACTAAATTTTTGACAAAATACCAATATTAAACTGATGATTTAAGCATCGAAAATAGAAACAATAATTTCACCAGAATTATCTTTTTCATAAACATACATTAACAAAGCACTAACCGTAGTTGTTTTTTTAACTTCCAATGTTATAGTATTTTCATATCCATTTAAATAAATTTTCAAGACAAAATACTTTTATTGAGCTGTATATTTTTTAACTAAATCCTGTCAATTTGCCGCGCTTTCTCTGACAATATTGATTCTTTTTGACCCATAATTCTTGCCCTAGCATTTAGTAAACCAATAGGAGTATTAAATAACTCTACTAATTCTGCTTTACCTGATATTATTTTCATAGTTGTTAAGGGTAATTCTTTTAATAACCATCTACTCACACGATACACATATTCTTTTGTTTTGAACTCTCGCATTAAATCAACGCCGTGAAGCTCATGTAAATACTTATTCGATTTCCCATACCTGCGCCATTGACTTTGTAAATCTTTCCAAGTTGAACGATGTCTATGTTTAACTATAGCCTTTTCAGCAAATTTAAACTGATAAGATGTTTCTCGTAAAATTCGCCAACACATATCAGCATCTCCACCTGTTGTTAGGTAAGGGCGAAATAATCCTACCTCTACAAATGCCTGTTTTTTAATAGCTAAATTAGCAGTTTGACCATAAGGACAAAATGGATGAGCTAGAGTATGTTTTTGGGAAAGAGTATCTTCTTGATCGGCGTATTTTTCTAATAAACTATCACCAGGTAAAGCAAGTATTTCCCCAACTACAATACAAACATTAGGGTCAGAAAATGGCTGAATTAAATTTTCTAACCATTGAGGTTGGGGGCGACAGTCGCCATCAGTAAAAGCAAGTATTTCGCTATTAGCCGATCGAATACCAGCATTACGAGCAGCATAAGAACTTTGAATTTGATTTTCAGTAAGTGGGCGAATCGTAATTTCCTTTGACTCTGCTGCTGCTTGAATAATGGAACTACTACGATCGCTACTATTATTATCTACCAGTAAATATTCTACTTGCTCGGCAGAATAAGTTTGCGATCGCAGACATTCTATCAATTCTGGCAAGTCTTTCTCACCATTATAAATTGGTATAACTACTGAAACTTTTGTCATTTTGTCCGCTGAAGGAAGTTGTTAAAAATTTCAATCACTAATAGACATCTCCAATAATGAAAAATAAGATCAATTATCGTACTCTTATTTATCAATTATTTCCCCCTACTCCCTACTCCATCTTTTCTGGAGATGTCTAATGTAATAAGCAGAAGCTGGCTAGAATTGAACTAACTAAATAAAAAGTTCCTACGACTTGAGTTTCTAACCAACCGGATAGTTCCAAATGATGATGAAAAGGAGCCATTTTAAATAACCGTTTGCCTACTCCATCAGGTCCTTTTGTTGCTTTGTAATAACTCACTTGAGCAATGACAGAAAGAGTTTCTATTAAGAAAATACCACTAATAATTAAAAGTACCCAGAGAGTATTAGTCAGTACAGCAACTGCTGCTAAACCACCACCCAAAGCTAAGGAACCCGTATCACCCATAAACACTTTAGCAGGGTTACGATTATGAGCAACAAAACCAAGACAACTACCACTCATGCAAGCACAGAAAATCATTAGCTCTGAAGAGGTAGGGGCTAAATAAGCTCCTAATCCTAAAAAAGCGATCGCTCCTAAACCTCCCATTAACCCATCAACACCATCAGTAAGATTTGTAGCGTTACTTTCAGCAACTAAAACAAAACCTGCCAGAGGCCAAAATAGCAATCCCAAAGATAATTGTAGACCAAAAGGTAAAGCAATATTAGTAATTGTGCTAGGCTGACTCCATGCTAGCCACCCGCAGAATAGAATAGCAAAACCAATCTGCAAAGCCAATTTCATTTTCGGAGATATTCCTTTATTAGACTTACGTTGCAAAATTTGCCAATCATCTAGCCAACCAATAAAGCCATAAGCTAGAGTAAGTAAAGATACAGCTATTACATCTGGGTGAAATCTGGACAATACCAGGGCAATCGCTACTCCCACTGGTACAAAAAATATGCCTCCCATAGTTGGAGTCCCAGCTTTTTGTAGGTGGGCTTGAGGGCCATCCTCTCTGATTATTTGTCCAGCTTTCAGCTTTCTTAGTATGGGTATAGCCCAATAACCGAAACTTATAGTTACTAGGCCAGAAATAATTAGGGGGAAAGTAAGAGATTCGATACTGAAAATCCTATTAGCCATACCATCTAGAATCAGGGCAAATAAACTTAATCCTAAACCTAGACCCCATAATAAATTTTCTCCCGATACAGTGAGAGACTTGCTTAAAGTCAGCTTATTTTGCACAAAAAATCTCCTCCACACACACTTTTTTTAGAGTTTAAATTTGATAAATAAATTGGAAATTTAGCTAATAACCGAATAGCTTTTAATCATCACAAATCTTTATTCAACTGGTTCATCTGGATTGTCATCCAATACATCATCATCTTGAAAACTATCATCTACAGCTATTAATGCTGAAATTTCTTCTTCCTCTTCTGTATATTTGTCTGATTCAACAGGATCTCTAGGTAACATTTTCCCTGATGATTCTAACCAATCAACTAGAGATGAGTCTCGTTGGGCAGTAATTACATCAGCAGGTTCATGGCGAGGTATCAGAAGCAGAGAGGGATTATAGAGTTTAACTATTGGTAACTGAGATTGATTATTTCTACGGCTAATAGCTCCGATTTCTTTTCCTACTGTTTTTTCTACCGTTGCTTCTACAATGCCTGTTGATACTACAGGTTGTGGAACTGTTTCCTGCACTACAGGTTGTTGCACTACAGGTTGTTGTGGAAC
>NZ_JBNHER010000271.1:28938-35737 GCF_050015975.1 Dapis purpurea BLCC-M126
CAGGTTGTTGTGGAACTGTTTCCTGAACTACAGGTTGTTGCACTACAGGTTGTGGAACTGTTTCCTGCACTACAGGTTGTTGTGGAACTGTTTCCTGAACTACAGGTTGTTGCACTACAGGTTGTTGTGGAACTGTTTCCTGAACTGCAGGTTGTGGTACTACAGGTTGTTGTGGAATTGTTTCTTGAACTGGAGTTTGTGGGACTACAGGTTGTTGTGGAACTGTTTCCTGAACTGGAGTTTGTGGGACTACAGGTTGTTGTGGAACTGTTTCCTGAACTGGTGTAGTTGGTGACTCCCCAGGTTGTGCTTGACTATTTGTTTGTTGTTTTTCTTCCATATATCTTCAACTCAAAGAATTTTAGTCAGTCTATCGTATATTTATATTTATATTTTAGATTTACTCATCTTCTTAATCCGGTCTCTTGGATTTTAGGGGATTTTGTCAGAAATTTTCCAGTAAATAATATATATAAATATTTTTCCTGTTCGTGTTTAATAGATTAGATGGATTTATTTGCATAAAATCATAATCTTGCAGCAAACAATAATCTAAAATCTAAAAATTTTAGTTGAATTCAGATTAAAATTCATCCAGGTAGTGAGCCGATCTAAATTTTTTGCTACTGTTAAGGATATCGTCAAAACTGGGTGATACCCGGATAACCCACAGAATCTTTTTTAAATTTTCTTCACTGAAGAATATAGCTTTAAGAATTTCCGTACCGAAATGCTCCGGAAACAGCATTCAGCATTCAGCTCAAGTCAAAACTATTAGTTGTAAAGGATTGAAATTTTCTTAATGTTCTAACACTATAGATAAATATTGATTGTCACCTTAATAATTCAGGTCAAATTGACAATAAACAGGAATTATGATATACAAATCAAAATTAATTGAAATACTTACAGGCAAAAATCGCGGTTTACTAGCCAGTAAAAATGATCAAAAAGAAATTTTGGCAGCGATCGCTCAGTTAGAAGATTACAATCCTAACCTCCGCCCCTTTGAAGCAAAAGAACTATTAAATGGTAATTGGAGGTTACTTTATACTTCTAGTCAAGAATTACTACGCATTGACAATTTTCCTTTCCTGAAACTAGGCGATATTTATCAATGTATTAGAATTGAAGATACAGCAATCTACAACATTGCTGAAGTATATGGTTTACCATTTTTAGAGGGAATTGTTAGTGTTGTTGCTGAATTTGAAATTGTTTCGGAAAAACGAGTGAATGTTAAATTTAATCGTTCAATTTTGGGGTTGCAAAGTTTAATTGATTATCAATCACCTAACAGCTTAATTGCCGAAATAGAATCAGGAACAAAATTTCCCGCCGTTGATTTTGATATCCAAAATCGTGAACAAAAGGGATGGCTAGATATTACATATTTAGATGAAGATTTACGAATTGGAAGAGGCAATAAAGGAAGTTTATTTGTACTAACAAAAGTTTAAGATAATCCCCTAACTAATTTTTATGAATGATGAGTAATACCAATTAGAAAAAAGTTTGCTATGGTAGGATTTAGTTGTCTAAACCCTTGCAAGTTTTAGGTAGTAGTTTGTGTAGTCAATCGAATCATTAGCATCATATCTGATATAAAATCCGGATAATTAGTATATCCAAGTCATTGCGACGGTCACTCCGTGGAAGGAAGCAATCTCAGGGGTGAGGCGATATTGCTTCCTATCGTCGCAATGACGACTATTTTACCGGATTCTATATGAATCCTGTTTTTAATACTACCATTACAAAATTATTAATAATTGTTAATCCTTGATTTTTGAACGAGCTATTTACTTGTAATTTTATTTAATAAATCTGAAATAATACTATATTATGGATATTGAAGTCAGTTTTCCGTACCAACAAAAAAGCCTTTTCATTCATCTCCCATTTTTTTACTATTAGACTGTTAGTTTTCTGAACTCACCACTAATTATTTTTTCAAAAAGTGTATTGAAGCTTAATTAGAAATCTTCTATAAGAGAACCCAAGCGCTGCAACAAGGGATCTGATTCTGTTATTGATTCTTCAATAGATGCATCTTCTTCTGTTTCTGTGGGTTTAGTAGAGGTTAATTCTTGATCCTGAGTAGTCTTAACAATAGGTACTTCTATTTGATTAATAGCTGCTTCAATTTTTGGCAATTCTGTCTTGAAAGCCTGCAAAGCTTCAAGGAATTTAGCATCAAAATTCAACTGTAATTGAGCCAATTGTTGATTCATTTGACTCAAGTTTTTTTTCAGGTCATCTAATTGACTTATCTGATTAGATTCATTCGACTCACTAGAAGCAAATTTTTTTTCCAACTCAGAAAAATGTTGGGTAAGCTTCTCATAAATCCTATGTTCTAGACGTTGCAAATTTGGCGCAGATTGAGTTAATTCTGTAGACGAAGATACGTACAAAAATTGCCATAGAGCTTGCTTACAGAGATTACTAAAAGTTTGGTATTTCTGGGAATTCAACTCTTTTTCAATAGCTGCCAACAACTGCTTATCTGCTGCCTCTTCTGTAAAAAATACTTCTTTTTTCTGATTTTTTTCCCACAACATCGGGTAATATTTTAATTAACTTAGACAAAGCACAATATCAAGTATTCTACTAATTAATTGATAATGGATAATGAATAATGGATAATTACCTCTTTAACAATTGATAATGAACAATCGATAATGAATAATTATTTTCCTGTCGCGTTTGATGTCGGCGACAGCCGAAAAGCGAAACGTGAACAGCTTTTTGACCTTGGGTTAAAGAAAAGGCCACCCCAAGCGCTGGATGGTTGAGTCGGAGTTGAAATCCCCTCCTAAGTGTAAAAAAAGTCAATCATGCTGAGTGCTGACTGCTATTTAATGATCAATTATCAATTATCCATTGGTAAATATTGTTTTGTTTTAGGAACATCTTAGCGGCTATAGATAATAATCCAGTTTGTCATCCAATATTCAACTTTAGTTTCTTGCTTTTAGGGGACAAAGAAAATTTATTTTCTACTCTGTCCCCATTATTTTTTACTTCCAGATACAGAAAAAACTAAAGTAAAAATATAGTGTTCTAGTCAATTTTAGATTGGGCTTTGACATTGAGGTGATTCATATTCTACTACATCGCCTCAAATATCTTGAATCTAATGTCCCACTAAGGAACAACTTACTTGGATATTGCTAATTGAGCTTCCCCATAAATGTATTGTCCCAGAGCATTTGCTTCTCTAGGTGGTTGAGCCAAATGAGCTTTTAAACCTGCCTCTTCGATTAGCTTTTGCAAATCTTCCCGGAAAAAATCTGCCCCACCACCAGCAAGAACAACATCAGTCACCCTTTCTGGTATCCACTTAATCAAACGGTCACAAAGTTTAGCCGCAAAAACCTTACGCAATTCAGGTACAATACCGTCTAGATTAATAGGTTTTGTTGCACCTCTAGGACGATAGGAACGTTGACCTTCAGGTTTATGGACAGCTTCCAACAAATACAAAGACTGAGAATCTGCTCCCTCAATCTTAGCAGCCACATCTTCATAAAACTGGCTCATGGCAAAAGGTTCGCTCTTAGAAGCAGCCCTAGCAAACCGGAAACGATCTACCATCAAGAAATCGGTAGTTTGATGGCCAATATCAACAATAGCAAGGGATAATTTGGGCAATTCTGGCTGAAATTCTTTACCATGATTAGCTTCAGACCACAGCAAGCTGCCATATCCTTCTGGCATGACCCAAACCTTGTTAATTCTAATTTCTACAGGTTTACCGCCTCGATAAGACATTTGATGAGGACATTGCAGTTGGCTAATAATCTGTGCCTTTTCCTTTTCAAATTGCTCTTGGGAATAGAAAGGCAAACCCATCACAACCGAAAATTCTCCTTTGAGCTGAAAATAGCCAGCACAGGCCAAGATTTTAATTAAAGCATCTTCAACTTTAGACTTAGCAAAAGATCGTTCATCACCAAATAGATTAGCTCCAAAGTCAGCAGCTAATTGACCTACAGCATATCCAACACCTTGATATTCCAGCCACATATCCAATAAAGGGTCTGTAGCTTTAGACTCAAAATTACCTGCTCTGACTTGTTCTACAGTTAATTGTTTGACATTAGCTGGAATAAAAACTACACCATTTGGGGTACGACTAACACAAGCTTTGGTAGCTGTTCGTCCCAGGTCCGCGCTAAGAATTGCTTTTTTACTAACATTGGCTGGTTTCTGGGTTAGCATTGCTGCTGCTGCTGGCTGTTTAATTACCATTAGGCTCTATTACCTCACTAAACTCTTAAATCACAATACTACCGTTATTGAAAGTCCTCAATTTCTATTTATATCTATATATCTATAATTTAAGGAATTAAGACCAACGGCATGAACGGCACTAAGCGACTCAAATCGCCTGACAAAATTAATAATTGTACAAGATTAGAGTTACAGTACCTTCAAAAATTCCAGTCAACTGGATAATACTTCATAAAAATATAATCACATAATACAGGTATTTATTTTGTCAGTTTTATCTCGACTGAGTGTTAGCGTTTGCGTAGCATTCCGTAGGAAAGTTCCTCCGTTTGCGCAACATTCGGCAGGAAAGGAGGCAATATCACACCATGCCAGTTGCTTCAAGTCGGGATACCTGCCCAAGTCATTCAGATAGCTAAAAGTATAAAAGTTGCCCTAATCTCTATTGTTAAGTTAAATTTTGTTAATATTATGAGTGTAGAAAATTAGATTTCTTCCTTATTTAATGCAATTTTACTAAAAGAGGCCATTTTTAGATGAAAATTTCTTGGAGAACCATTGTACTTTGGAGTATGCCAGCTTTAGTAATTGGTTTTTTTCTCTGGCAAGGGACATTTGCCCAAACATCAGTAAATATGGGTAACAACGCTGCTAGAACCCGTATGAGCTATGGTAGATTTTTGGACTACTTACAAGCAGATCGAGTTACAAGCGTAGACCTCTATGATGGTGGTCGTACAGCTATTGTGGAAGCTGTAGATGACCTGAACAACCAAGTGGAAAGATTAAGGGTAGATTTACCTGTTAATTCCCCAGACCTAATTTCCCGTCTGCGAGAAGCAAATATTAATTTTGATAGCCATCCTCCACGCAACGAAGGAGCAGTATGGGGTTTATTAGGAAATTTGATTTTCCCAGTTTTATTGATTGTGGGTCTGTTCTTCCTGTTCCGTCGCTCTAGTAATGTTCCTGGTGGCCCTGGACAAGCAATGAACTTTGGTAAGTCTAAAGCTCGCTTCTCAATGGAGGCCAAAACAGGTGTTCTATTTGATGATGTAGCTGGGGTTGATGAGGCTAAAGAAGAACTTCAGGAAGTTGTGACTTTCTTGAAAAAACCAGAAAGATTTACAGCAGTGGGAGCACGTATTCCTAAAGGTGTGCTGTTGGTAGGTCCTCCGGGAACTGGTAAAACTTTGTTGGCCAAGGCGATCGCTGGTGAAGCTGGTGTGCCATTCTTCAGCATCTCTGGTTCCGAATTTGTGGAAATGTTTGTGGGTGTAGGTGCTTCCCGTGTGCGTGACCTATTTAAAAAAGCTAAGGAAAACGCCCCTTGTATTATCTTTATTGATGAAATTGACGCCGTGGGTAGACAACGTGGTGCTGGTATCGGTGGTGGTAATGATGAAAGGGAACAAACTCTTAACCAACTACTAACTGAGATGGATGGTTTTGAGGGCAACAGTGGAATTATTATTATTGCTGCAACTAACCGCCCTGATGTTTTAGACTCTGCATTGTTACGCCCTGGTAGATTTGACCGTCAAGTTACTGTTGATGCTCCTGATATTAAGGGTCGTTTATCAATTTTAAATGTTCACTCTCGCGATAAGAAGCTAAGTGAAGAAATATCTCTAGACGCGATCGCTCGTCGGACTCCTGGTTTTACAGGTGCAGATTTAGCTAACCTATTAAATGAAGCTGCTATTTTGACTGCTCGTCGTCGCAAAGAAGCAATTACGATGCTAGAAATTGATGATGCTGTAGACCGAGTAGTTGCAGGTATGGAAGGTACTCCGCTCATGGATGGTAAGAGCAAGCGACTTATTGCTTATCACGAAATTGGTCATGCTATTGTTGGTACTCTACTTAAAGAACATGACCCCGTACAAAAAGTGACTTTGGTACCTCGCGGTCAAGCTCGCGGTCTCACCTGGTTTATGCCTAATGAAGAGCAAGGTTTAATCTCCAGGTCGCAAATTTTGGCTCGCATTACTGGTGCCCTGGGTGGTCGCGCTGCTGAGAAAATTATTTTCGGTGATGCTGAGGTGACAACTGGTGCTGGTAATGACTTACAACAGGTTACAGGTATGGCACGTCAAATGGTGACTCGTTATGGTATGTCGAATTTGGGTCCGATGTCTTTGGAAACTGGACAAAGTGAGGTGTTTTTGGGTCGCGACATGATGACTCGTTCTGAATATTCTGATGAAATTGCTTCTCGTATTGATAGTCAAGTTCGTACAATTGTAGCACATTGCTATGAGGACGCTTGCCAGATGATGCGCGATCAAAGGGTTGTTATAGATCGCTTGGTGGATCTGTTAATTGAAAAAGAGACTATTGATGGTGACGAGTTCCGGCAAATTGTGGCTGAGTACACTGATGTTCCTGAAAAAGAACGTTATGTTCCTGTAATTTAATTTAGTTTCTGCATTTCAATTTAATCTAGTCATTTTAGAATGATAGATTGCTCTATCTGAATAATAGTTGAAATGCTCAATCTACGGTTCATTAATTGATAATTGATAATGGATAATTGATAATTACCTCTGGTTAAAAC